>JBJTMY010000062.1:0-27700 GCA_046073825.1 Bacteroidota bacterium | reverse complement strand
CCCGATTCTTCATTGAATTCCTTCAATTTCAATTCTTTCATTAAGGCATCCATATTTGCCATGATGGAAGGAGCCATGCACTGACCCAAGAAAATTTCCGCATCTTCTTGCGTCATATTTTCATCTATCTCTGTATTGTTGATGCACTCGCAGGCAGAATTAGCCACTTTATCCAGAGCAGATTTTTGGGCGTTCATCGCAAGCGCAGTGGTTGCAACAAATAATAAGACTAGGATTTTTTTCATAGATATTTTAATTTAGACAGATACATTGTATTCGCGCAACGCGGCATTCAGCGAAGTTTTTAAATCGGTGCTCTCTTTTCTTTTTCCAATAATTAATGCGCAAGGCACTTGAAATTCACCGGCAGGAAACGACTTCGTATAAGAACCAGGAATAACAACCGAACGAGCAGGAACAACTCCCTTATACTCAACTGGAGAAGAACCAGAAACATCAATAATTTTTGTGGACATTGTAAGCACCACATTCGCTCCTAAAACAGCTTCCTTTTCAACTCGAACTCCTTCTACAACAATAGAGCGAGAACCTAAGAAACAGCCGTCTTCAATAATTACAGGTGCAGCTTGTACAGGTTCTAACACCCCGCCTATACCCACTCCGCCACTAAGGTGAACATGCTTACCAATTTGAGCACAAGAACCTACAGTTGCCCAGGTATCCGCCATCGTACCTGCATCTACATAAGCGCCAATATTTACATAAGAGGGCATCATAATTACTCCTGGCGACAAATAACTACCATACCGGGCAATAGCATGAGGAACGACACGTACCCCTTGAGCTGCATAATTATTTTTTAATGGGATTTTATCATGAAATTCAAAAGGGCCGACTTCGAATGTCTCCATTTTCATGATTGGAAAATACATGATAACGGCCTTTTTAATCCAATCATTTACCTGCCAGCCATCTTGCGAAGGTGCTGCCACTCTCACTTTTCCCTCATTCAATAAAGCAACAACTTGCTTCACTGCTTCTTGCGTATCTGCTTGCTGGAGTAAGTCGCGGTTAGTCCAAGCTTGCTCAATTATTCCCTGTAAATCTTTCATAATTCCGTGCTATTAAGCTGCAAAGTTATAAATAAGAACAGAACTTATTACCTTTGCAGCATGGGAAGGATTTTGGCTATTGATTATGGGACTAAAAAAACAGGATTAGCTGTTACAGACCCTATGAAAATTGTGGCGAGTCCTATGGATACCATTCCGACTTATACACTTATTGACTTTCTTAAAAACTACCTTTCAAAAGAAGCTGTAGAGTGTATAGTCATTGGTGACCCTAGAAGGTTAAACGGTGAAATGTCAGAGACCACTCATCTTACCAATCAGTTTGTAAACAAATTAAAAAAAGAAATTCCTGAAATAAAAATAGTCCGAATGGATGAACGCTTCACTTCAAAAATTGCTGAAAAAAGTGTTATATCTATGGGCTTGCCTAAAATGAAGCGACAAGACAAATCGCTAATTGACAAAGTAAGCGCCACCATTTTATTACAGGATTACATGAATACATTAGCATTATAACGACTATGATATACCCTATTGTTGCCTACGGAGATCCTGTATTAAGAAAAGTGGCAGAACCTATCAGTGCCGACTATCCGAAGTTGAATGAAATCATTCAAAACATGTTTGATACCATGCATCGCAGTAATGGCATTGGACTAGCGGCTCCTCAAATTGGACTATCCATTCGATTATTTGTAGTGGATGCAACACCGTATGAAAATGATGAGCGCGATTTAGATGGCTTTAAACAAGTATTCATCAATGCTCAAATATTGGAAGAAGAAGGCAAAAAATGGAAATGTTCAGAAGGATGTTTAAGTATTCCTGGTATAAGAGAAGACGTTGACCGCTTGCCAAATATAACGGTCCGTTACATGGATGAAAACTTTATAGAACATACCGCATCTTTTACAGGGATGAGAGCTAGAATTATTCAGCATGAATACGATCATATTGAAGGGATATTAATGACAGATCGTTTAAGTCCGATAAAAAAACAAATGTTAAAAGGTCGCTTAAATGACATCATGAAAGGCCGAACTGACGCCGACTACAAAATGCGTTTTTATAAAAAATAAGCGAGTTTGTTATTCGAAAAATAAATCTTCCAATTGAGGGATTAACTTAGCAAGGACTTTTCGAGCTGTTTAATGCTTTTATTATTTGCTCCTTTGTAACATGCCATGCTTCATTAACTATTGGTGATTTTGCCTTCACCTTGATGGTTTCTTTGGCACTTTCATTAATAATTTCCCTAAATTCTTCTACGGAAATGTCTTCTCTAAAAGGGTGATCTGCATCAGCCATTTTTGATTCGTCCATCAATCGCATTTTTTCTAATGTCATTTTCATGTTCTGAAGTTACAAAAAATAATCTACTTTAGACGAGTAATTTAGAAATAATTTAGCGTTAATTGAATATTAAAACATGCAATCGTCGGTTATTTATTTAATAGGATTTTCTGCCGCTGGGAAATCAACTTTGGGGAAAACAATCGCTAATCATTTGATTTATCAATTTATTGATTTAGACGAAGCCATCACTCATCAACAAGGTAAATCAATCAACCAATTATTTGAAGAGTTGGGCGAAAAAGGTTTTCGTAGAATAGAACAACAACTTTTAACAAATACCATTTTTCTTACTGAAACTGTTATTGCCTGCGGTGGCGGAACACCTTGTTATAATGACAATATGGATTTTTTATTGCGAAACGGAACAACCATCTATCTTGAAGTTGATGAAAATATTCTTCTGAAACGGTTGCTTAATAACACGGCCGAAAGACCTTTGTTTAGAGGAAAAACAGCGGACGAAATAACATCAATCGTCAACGCTTTACTTAGTGAACGAAAACAATTTTATGAAAGGGCTAGCTTGAAAATTAAAAACAATGAGGATGAAAAATCAGCGGTAACAAGTATTTTAAAAATGCTTCAGTAATTACCAATCTTTTTCCGGATTACCACCTGCTGAATCAAACTTTTTCGCATTCTTTTTTTGCAGCTTTTGCTCTTGATTCTTCAATGCTTGCAACATACGCTCTGCTTCCTCCTTTGAAATTTTAGGTTGAGCAGATTTTTTATCCTGACCTTGTTGCTGCTGTTGCTGCTGTTGTTTTTGCTGATCCTTCTTCTGGTCTTGATTTTTATTTTGTTGTTGCTGTTGTTGTTGCTGCTGTTGATTCTTTTGTTGATTTTTTTGCTGTTGATTTTTTTGCTGCTGATTATTTTTTTGTTGCTGTGCTTTTAGCTTTGCCATTGCATAAGCCAGGTTATAACGCGCATCATCATCTTTCGGATTTTGACGCAAGGCCATTTTGTAAGCATCAACACTCTCTTGGAATTTATCTGCTTTTAAATAAGTATTTCCTAAATTATAATAAGCTTTCGATTGTTCTATAGGATCCTTTGTACTTCCAGCAGACTGCATATATTGCTTGCCCGCCTCCTCCATATTATCTTGCTTATAATATGCATTTCCTAAGTTGTAATTCCCCGCGTAACTTTTAGCATCTTTTTCTAATGCCGATTTGTAATCGATCTCTGCGTCTTTGAATTTCTTATTGTTATACGCATCATTACCACGACGAATAGTGGTATTCGCATTTTGTGCATTTGCGTTCAAAAAAGTAACCGTTAACAAGAAGATAATTACTATTCTCATAAATCCTGTTTTTTATTTTCTCCAAACAAATTCCAACTAGCAACTATTTTACTTTTGTTTTCTCCAAGAATAAAATCAATGATTAATAAAACAAATGCAATTGCCAAAAAGAATTGATATTGATTTTCGAAGCTGGTGTACATTTTTGCTTTAAATTCTTTTTTATCTAACGAATTAAGTTCTTTTAGAACAATAGAAAGTCCATCATCACTATTAGTAGCATGAATAAACTTTCCTTTTCCAGCTTCTGCAATTTCTTCTAATGCTACGCTGTTTAATTTCGTCATGATAGTTTGCCCACCATGATCTTGCCGATATCCTACCTTAGCTCCGTTATTATAAATTGGAATGGGGGTTCCTTGCTCCGATCCCATACCAATGGTATAAACTTTTATTCCTTGTTCATTCGCTTGCTTTGCAGATTCAACAGCATCATCTTCGTGATTTTCACCATCCGTAATAACCACAATAGCACTATTCTTTCTAATTGTATCTGTAAAAGAAGTAGAAGCTAAATCAATAGCAGCACCAATAGCTGTTCCTTGTTTCGGTACTATATCAGTAGTTATTTGTGTTAAAAATAATTTAGCGGCTGCATAATCGGTGGTAATAGGCAACTGTGTATAAGCATCGCCCGCAAAAACAATTAATCCAATTCGGTCTCCTTCTAGCTTGTCAATTAATCGACTAATGGCTTGCTTGGCTCTTTCTAATCGATTTGGCGTTAAATCTTCTGCAAGCATACTATTTGATACATCGAGGCAAATAATGACATCAGAGCCTTTGCGCTTCACCTCTTCCAATTTAGAACCAATAAGTGGTCCGCATACGCCAATGATTAATGCGATGAAAGCCACCCAACGAATCCAAAATTTCACAATTGGGCGACTGCTACTCACTTCTGGGAAGAGGTTATTAATCACCTCTGCTTGACCAAAAAGATTTAATGATTTTTTCTTCCAGCGAACATACATCCAAAACAACAACACTAACAGTGGTGCTGTAACGAAAAGATAAATCATATCAGGATTTTGAAATCGGAACATGGCTATGGTAAACTTTTCAAAATGGTATAACGGAAAATTAATTCACAGAATATGAGAACGAATGCAATAATCGCATACGGTAGATATTCATCAGTATAACGGTTAAACTCGGTAACTTCTATTTTTGATTTTTCCAATCGGTCTATTTCACGAAAAACGCTTTCTAGCGCTTTATTTCCTGTAGCTCTAAAATATTTCCCATCGGTATTTTGCGCTACTTGATTTAATAATGCCTCATCAATTTGTACTTCCATGTTTTGGTATTGAATACCAAATGGCGTTTTAAATGGATATGGGGCCATCCCTTTGGTTCCTACTCCGATGGAATAAACACGAACATCAAATGTTTTGGCAATCTCACCAGCAGTTGTTGGTGGAATTGCACCTGAATTATTCACACCATCTGTAATTAACACCACCACTTTACTTTTAGTCTTAGCATCTTTCACTCGATTAACTGCTGTTGCAAGACCTTCTCCTAAAGCTGTTCCATCTATCAACATTCCCGGCTCTACGTCCTTTAAAACATTGCGCAGTACTGAATGATCGGAAGTAATTGGACATTGCGTAAAACTTTCACCAGAAAAAATAACCAATCCAATTAAATCATTCGGTCGCCCATCGATAAATTGCTGCGCTACTTTTTTTGCTGATTCAATTCTGTTAGGTTTGAAATCTTCTGCAAGCATACTCGCAGATATATCCAAAGCAATGACAATGGAGATACCTTCTGTAGTTACGTTGGAAGAACTTGAAGAAGATTGAGGTCGAGCCAATGCTACTATTAAAAATACAAAAGCCAACAAACGACAAAACAATGGGAGATTAATTATTCTGCTTTTCCATGTTGGACGAATACGAGCAAATGAATTGGTACTGCTAATTTGAACTGTTGGTGATTTATAACGCTTATACCTCCAAAAATAGATTGCCAATAATGGAACAATAGCAAAACACCAGAACCATTCTGGATTTTTAAATTGATAAAAATGCTCTTGCCACCAGGTCATAATTCACCTCCTTTCTCTTGAGGGATTTCCTTTTCAGATGCCGGAGTAGTTTCAACGACAAATTGTAAAGCATGTGATAAACTTAACTCGTGTTCTGCAACATGCGGTATTGCTTTCGCAAATTTCACAAGGTCTGCAAGACGTAATAAATAAACAAGTTTTTCATGCTCATTGGCATTTAATTGCTTGATGAATGCATGTTCTAATATTTCATCAGAGGTGTATTCCAATGCTGGTATCATCCAGCGGTTTTGAATGTACATACGCACAATTTCTGTCAACTCCGAATAATATTTTTTCACCTCGCCATTTTGCCAAAATTGATTACTCTTTAATTGTTCAAAAGCCATCATGGCAACTTCGTATGGAGAATGTTTAAGAACATTTAAAATTGCATTTGCGTCATCTTTCTTTTTTGCATTCTTCAAATAACGAGCAATCAACCAAACAATAAATGCTAAAAGAATGACTCCTGCTATTATCATTGCAATCATCATCCAATCGTAAGGCACGTCCTGAATCGGATGAATATCTTTAATGGCTTTGGTGGTATCTACTGTCAACGTATATACTTTAATTGCAAGTGGGTCGGTATATACTTTAGCATTAGAATTACGCAACTTATAATCGATGGTGTAACCTGGAATAATAAATTGTCCAGTATCAAAGGCCATCATTGTCACCTTTTGTGAACGCATCAAAATGCTTTTATCTTCAACAGGAATTGTATCAACGCCATTATTTTTAATTACTTCAAGTAATCCAATACTATCCGATATAAAAGGCCAGTCGAGTTTCGCATCCTTTGGTTGAGTAATAGAAAGTTCTAAGGTAAAAGGTTGTCCCACAACAACCACATTCGTATCTACCTTCATAACCGCCACTATCCCTTGCGCCTTACCGAAAACACTTAGGCCCATCAAAAAGGCACAAACTATTGAGAAATTAAGTGCTTTCCTTTTCATCGCTGTTTAAACAAATTCATTAACGGTTTTACATACGATTGATCAGTTCGAATTGCAACATGGTCAACACCTGATTTATTTAACAATTCAGTTGTTTGACGAGCGGTCTGCTGATAGAATAATCGGTAATTATTGCGTGTATTCGCATCGGAAGTGTCCATCACAGTTACAAATCCTGTTTCAGCATCTTTAAAACGAACTAAACCAATATTCGGCATTTCTTCTTCACGTGGATCAAAAATTCGAAGAGCGGCTAAATCATGTTTTTTAGAAGACACTTTAATTGCATCATCAAATCCAGCATCCATGAAATCAGAAATAACAAATGCAATGCAACGCTTTTTAATCATGTTATTAAGATATTTAAGCGCTAAACTGATATCTGTACCCTTCGATGCGGGTTTGAAATCAATTAACTCACGAATAATTCTTAGAATATGTGATTTTCCTTTTTTGGGAGGAATGTACTTTTCAATTTTATCAGAGAAAAATATTACTCCTGCTTTATCATTATTTTGAATAGCTGAAAAAGCTAACGTAGCTGTTAATTCTGTAATTAACTCTCGTTTCATTTGAGTAGTGCTGCCAAACATTCCCGACTCACTCACATCCACTAATAACATCACGGTTAGCTCACGCTCTTCTTCAAAAACTTTTATGTAGGGATGTCCGAAGCGAGCAGTTACATTCCAATCTATATTACGTACATCATCTCCTTCTACATACTCACGTACTTCACTAAACGCCATACCACGTCCTTTAAACGCAGAGTGGTATTCTCCTGAAAAAATCTGAGAGGACAACCCTTTGGTTTTAATTTCAATTTTACGAACGCGCTTTAAGAGCTCAGCAGAATCCATTTAAATTTTACTTTTAAGGAACCTCAACAATATTTAACACTTCATTAATTACATCATCAGTAGAAATATTTTCCGCCTCTGCTTCGTAAGTTAAACCTATTCGATGACGCATTACATCGTGACAGATAGCACGAACATCCTCAGGAATAACATACCCTCTACGCTTAATAAATGCATAAGCTTTTGCGGCCAATGCTAAGTTAATGCTCGCACGCGGAGAACCTCCATAGCTAATCATTCCATTTAATTTACGAAGATTGCTTTCGTTTGGAAAACGAGTTGCGAAAACTATATCTAAAATATACTTCTCGATTTTTTCATCCATGTACACATCGCGAACTGCATGACGAGCTTTCACAATTGTTTCCGCCTGTATTACCGGACTAATCTTCGGGAACTCCTGCGCAATATTCTGACGAATGATTAATTTCTCTTCTTCTTTTGTTGGATATTTTATAACCACCTTCAACATGAAACGATCTAGCTGAGCTTCTGGTAGCGGATAAGTTCCTTCTTGCTCAATTGGATTTTGCGTAGCCAGAACAAGAAATGGCTCTGGCAACTTAAAAGTTTCATCTCCGATTGTTACTTGGCGTTCTTGCATCGCTTCCAACAAAGCACTTTGCACTTTTGCTGGTGCACGATTGATTTCATCAGCAAGAACGAAATTCGCAAACAAAGGCCCTTTGCGTACAGTAAACTGCTCTTGTTTTTGATTATAAATCATGGTCCCCACTAAATCGGCTGGCAATAAGTCAGGGGTGAACTGCAAGCGACTAAACTTTGCCTGGATAGCAGAGGAGAGAGATTTAATTGCAAGCGTTTTTGCTAGACCTGGAACCCCTTCTAACAGTAAATGTCCATTGGAAAGTAAACCAATCAACAAACGATCAAGCATGTATTTTTGCCCAATGATTACTTTACCTAATTCAAGATTTAGCAATTCAATGAAGGCACTTTCCTGTTGAATCTTTTCGTTAATCTCACGAATATCCATAAAATTTTTATTTAAAATTTCGAACCACAATATTAGCCCATTCTCCTATGAAAAATCAAGTATAAATAAGGAGTTATGCGTTAATTAGTTGTTAAAAACTTTAACTATTCAACACGCACTCTTGGGTCTAAAACAGCATAGAGCAAATCGACCATCCAATTAATGATTACAAAGAAAACAGATACCATCATTACAGCTCCCATCACTACTGGAAAATCATAATGTTCTAATGCGTCAACAGTAACTTTGCCTACCCCCTTCCAACCAAATATATATTCAATAAAAACTGCCCCCGCCAATAGCGAACCGAACCAGCCTGAAATGGCTGTTATTACAGGATTTAATGCATTTCGGAGAGCATGTTTAAACAATATAGTTTTATAAGAAAGTCCTTTCGCTTTTGCGGTACGTACATAATCAGTATTAATTGCATCTAACATAGAACTTCGTGTAAGCTGAACAAAAACTGCTAATGGTCGAATACCTAATGTAAATGCAGGTAATACAATGTTTTTCAAATTCAATACTTCACCCATGAATGGATCAATTTCATAGAGGCTACCTGTCATACTTAAACCGGTATAATTACTTAAAACAAAACCAAAAACCCATGCAACTAAAATCCCAGCAAAAAAAGAAGGCACCGACATTCCCAATATACTTAAAAACAAATTCAGATAATCAGGCCATTGCTGATAACGGGTCGCAGACCAAACGCCAAGTACAATTCCGACAATAGCAGCAATTAACAATGCCACTACGGATAGTACTATGGTGCCGGGTAATGCATCTAGTAAAATCACACTTACTAATTCTTGGGATTGATACGATCGATTTAAGTAAGGCTTTTTAAGAATAATTGATTTACCACCTAAAGGCATTAGCACGATAAAAGATCCATACTTCTCATGGCTGGCATATACCCTACTTGTTGAATCAGTTAAATGATAAACGGACAAAGGGGATATGTCATTCAAGTAGAAAACATATCGCTTAGATACTGGCAAATCGAGTCCTAATTGCTTATTGATGGCTTCCAGTGAGGCTACATCAGAACGTTGACCAAGCATTAAACGACCTGGATCGGCAGGCAAAATATTGAACAGAAAAAAAACAACTGTAATTACTCCATAAATAATCAGGAGTCCATTGAACGTTCGTTTTATAACCAGCTTAATCACGCAGTGTTATTTCTTATTTAACACCTGATTTAACTCTTGCTCTTTAAACGCTTTTTCATCAATTCCTACCCAATTTTTTATAACATTACCATTCCATAAATAAAATACGCCTGGTGTTGAAGCATCTGGCGTCCCTTGCTGTAAAACGGTCCAGAATGTTGGAATATCTAGAACACGGTAAGGCAATTCCGCTTGAGCATATTGGAAGAACTCAGGAATTTTAAACGTCTCTTCATCCATAAAGAATATATAAATCTTTGGAAAGCCTGGTTTCTTCGACATGCGCACTAAAGTTTTAGCCGCATTTTGGCAATGATCGCAACCAGCAGCAAAAAAGCAGACGATTTTTTTACCGTTATCAATATTTACTTTTTTATTGTTAAAAATAGCATAATCACTAAATCTTGATTTGACTTTAGAAGGACCAACCTCTAAGGCAGCTGTATCTTTTTTTGCTGTATCAATGGCTAATTTACCTGAATCGGAAGACAACGCCCCTAAAACATCTTGACCTTTTTCTGTAATTGAAATTGCCTCCTCCGAGTCTTCATCGATTACTGTAGAAGAAGCTACTGGTGCAGTTGCTTTTGCACAAGGACAAAAAGGAAAAGCAACATACATTAACAAAGTACTAAACAACCAGATGATTAATAAAACGGAAAAACGATTTTTACTCTGATCGTCTTCGACTGAATTTCGATATACGAATAACAATAACATGATTGTTATTACATTTTTAATAAACGCTTCAAGTGGAGTCATTGGTATTAACTGACCAAAACAACCACAGTTTCCACTCATTGCACCATGTTTAACCATTTCTATAGAGAGATGTCCACAGAAAATAACCAGTAATGCAATTGTAGCAGGGATGACTACTCGTTTTAAATAATTCGACTGAATTATCATAATCCCTAATGCCAATTCAACGGCGATTAGCGCCCTTGAAAAATAGGGAGCTAAACACCATGACATTAAATTTAAATCGACCAATTGCTTTTCAAATGCCCAGATTGGAAACATTTTAGCTACTGCCGAAACGATAAACAGTACAAAAATCAAAAAACGAATGACCAGTGATACTTTTTGTTTATTCATAGTTATATTTTGTTGATCAATTTAGCTTCCTCTAATTTAATTAAAGCGAAAACAGCATAGTTAATGATATCTTGATAATTAGCATCTACTCCCTCACTTATTAACGTATTGCCATCATTATTTTCAATTTGCTTGATGCGTAATAACTTCATTAAAATAAGATCCGTCATCGAACTTACACGCATATCTCTCCATGCTTCACCATAATCATGATTCTTGTTCAACATCAGATTTTTGACGGAGCCAATTTGCTGTTCATAAAGATTAATTCCTTTTTGAAAATCTAATTCTAATGATTCTGTTGAGTGAAGCTCGATTTGAATCAGAGCCATGATTGCATAATTGATTATACCGATGAACTCACTGTCCACCCCTTCCATTACTTTTTGCTCCCCTTTCTCCTCTATACTACGTATTCGATTTGCTTTAATAAGGATTTGATCCGTTAGGGAGGTAGGACGTAAAATTCTCCAAGCACTACCATAGTCCTTCATTTTAGCAATATAAATATCTTTACAGCGTGAAATTGCTTTGTCGTATTGCAGGGATGTTAATTCAGACATATTTCTTTAATTCTTTACAAATATCATTAATCAGCAGATAAAACTAGCGCATGTCGGGAAATATTGCTAACAGCATCAAATGTGGAAACCAACTCATCAGTTTGTCACATCCAATCGTAATGGGCATCATTAATACTACTCCTGATTCCTTCTATGACGGAGGCAAATTTAATGAAGAATTAGCCTTTATCAAACGGTTTGAACAAATGTTGAATGAAGGAGCGATGATTATTGATGTTGGAGGCGCATCCTCAAGACCAGGAGCTACTACCCTTTCTACTCATGAGGAAATATCTAGAACAATCCCTTTCATTAAAAGTGCATTAAAACAATTTCCTAAAGCAATAATTTCTATTGATACCTACAATGCTACGGTGGCAGAAGAAGCAATTTATGCAGGTGCTTCTATCATCAACGACATTTCAGGAGGCTCCTTAGATGATAATATGTTTGATACTGTTGAAAAAATGAAAGTGCCTTATGTATTAATGCACATGAAAGGCACACCCGACACAATGAAAGCACACTGTCATTATGAAAATTTAATAGCAGAAGTGTATCAATATTTTCATGCTAAAATCGTCGAGCTTATGCAGCGAGGAATTCAGGATATAATTTTGGATCCTGGTTTTGGATTCGCAAAAAACACTGAACAAAACTTTGCACTTTTAAAAAACTTAGCTTTTTTCAAAAATTTGAACTTACCAATATTGGCAGGTTTATCTAGGAAATCGATGATTTATCAATCGCTAGGAATAACAGCCAATGAATCTTTAAATGGCACTACTGCTTTAAACATGATTAGCCTACTTAACGGATCATCTATTTTGCGTGTACATGACGTAAAGGAAGCCATTCAGGCAATTCAACTATATTCGTTATACGATGGCGCTATTATCTAAATCGACTTTTCTAAAAGGTATGCAATGTAAAAAGTACATTTACCTGGATAAGTATTATAAATCTGAAAAAGATCCTATCTCAGAAGAGCAACAAGAAAAATATCGTGGAGGCCATGTAGTTGGTGCATTAGCACAACATTATTTTAGTGGAGGGATTGAAGTGAATTTGATATCAAAAAATCGTGCTGTTCTCGTTCAGGAAACAAAAAAACTAATTGAGAAGAACGTTCCAATTCTTTATGAAGCTACTTTTGAATTCAATGATGTTTTGGTGATGGTGGATGTACTGATTAAAAGTAACGACCAATGGATAATTCACGAAGTAAAATCAAGTCAGCGGATTTCTGATACCAACAGAATGGATGCGGCATTACAATATTATGTTTTGCATCATAACGGACTCCCCATTAAAGAATTTCACTTGACGTATTTAAAATATCCGAGAGCTGAAGTTGTCGATATACTTCCACAAGATTTACCTTCGGATTTACTTCTTTTTGAAGATGTCACAGAAGCATGTAAAAATAAACTTAAAGAAACAGAACAAAAAATCAAAGAACTAAAAACCACTTTGGCAATGCCTACTATCCCATCAATTCCAACAGGAACACATTGTAATGCACCATATACTTGTGAATTTATTGGATTTTGCAACAGGTCGTCATTAGAAATTAAAGAAGGATTATTTGCATGAAAAAGATGAACTTAATTGCAATTGCGAAGTCATATCCAATACGGCTAGTTTTTTTTATTGAACTTGTTTTTACGTTGTTTAGAATTTTCTTTGTTGCACTTTTATTTTTTAAAAATAAATCAGTGGCTATAAATGAAATTCCATTATTGTTTTTTCATGCTATACGTCTTGACTTAGCAGCCGTAAGTTATATTGCTGGATTACCTATTCTACTTTGGATAATCAATCAGTACATTTCCAATAAGAGTATTGTACTTTTCAATCGAATATTTATTGTTACCATTCTACCCATAGCTGGCTTTATTATGTTGATGAACTTAATTGTCTTTCAAGCATGGGGGACTATCATCAATGCTAGAGCTATTTCTTTCTTAAGTAGTCCAACGGAAGTATTTGCCTCGATGACAAGCTTGCAAATCGTAATTGCCATTTTACTTATCCTTTTACTATCTATCGGAATCATCAAATTTTATGACCAATTTACCTCGAAAAGTTTTTCAACTCCATCTTCATCAAAAAAGCACTTTGTTTGGTTATGGATACTAGTATTGCCTATTTTTATTCGAGGCGGCATTCAGCAAATACCCATCAATGAAAGTGTCTGTATGTTTTCGAAAAACGAGAATACAAACCTAGCCACCATCAATCCATTTTGGTATTTACTCAATAGTCTTTTTAAATCTCAAAACATCGATAAAAATGCCTATCATTTTATCGACGACAATCTTGCGAAGCAAAACTATGAGAAACTTTACTATGGAAAATCAGACAGTTGTTTGACAATTATTGCTAACTCAAAACCCAATATTATTACCATTGTTTTAGAAAGTTGGACCGCCGATGTCATCCAATCTATGGGTGGCGAAAAAGGTGTTACGCCATTTTTTAATTCATTGGAAAATGAAGGGCTTTTGTTTGATCATATTTATGCTGCAGGAAAAAGAACAGACTTAATGTTTCCTTCGCTTTTTTCTGGCTTTCCTGCCATGCCCAACATTAGTGTAATTAAATATTCAGATAAAACGATTCATCTACCTTTCATCACTCATTCAATTAAAAAACAAGGTTATCAAACCTCATTTAATTATGGGGGCGAATTAGAGTTTGCGAATATGAAATCGTATTTAACGCAAGCAGCGTTTGATGTAATTCAAGGAAAAGAATCTTTCCCAATTGAAAAATGGACCAGCAAATGGGGAGTATATGATGAGGAATTATTTGACAAATCTCTTTCATCCATACACCAATTAAAACAACCATTTTTTAGTGTTATTTTAACGCAAAGCACCCATGAACCTTTTGCCATACCCATTCCACCTAAATTCCAAGGCACTGGCGAATCTGTTAAATTTAAAAATGCAGCCTATTATACAGATTGTTGTCTGAAACTTTTTTTTGAAAAAATAAAAAATGAACCTTGGTACAATAATACACTCATCCTATTAGTCGCTGACCATGGACATATACTTCCGAGGAACAGAGACTATAGCGAACAAGCTGCATTTAGAATTCCTTTGTTAATTACAGGCCCTGCACTTAAAAGTGAATATCTTCATAAACGAATTTCCAATATTGGAAATCAGCAAGATTATGCAGCAACCATGAAAAGTATTTTAAATTTACAAATTGACTTACCATTCAGTAATAATCTGTTAAACATCAATAGAACTAATTTTTGTTATATGAATTTTGATAATGGATTTAACTGGAAAACAGATCATACAACTATAAAATATAATTATAGTAGCAAGTCGGCTCAGCCCTTAGAAAATCCGATTGATAGTACGGACATCCATCAGGGCTGGTCATTTATTCAATCGGCTTATCAATATTTTGTAAAACTTTAAACAAAATAAATATCTTTGGTGAATGAATTTTAAAGAGCGATTACAAAAAGTTAAATGTTTCGTTTTTGATATTGACGGCGTTTTAACTGATGGACAATTACACATTTTGCAAGATGGCACTATGCTACGCAATATGAATATTAAAGATGGATATGCTTTACGTCAAGCTTTTTTAAAAGGATATCCTGTATTTGTGATAAGCGGTAGTAATGCCGAAGGTGTAAAACAACGTTTGAAAAACTTAGGCATCAACGAAGTTTATTTAAATTGCAAAGATAAACTTGATCAACTATCCATGCTATTAGTAAAATACAATCTTTCTTATGAAGAAGTATTATACATGGGCGATGACCTTCCAGACATGGAAGTAATGAAAAGATGTGGAGTAGCTACGTGTCCTCTGGATGCAGTTCATCAAATCAAAAATATTTCAATTTATATTTCAGATTATCAAGGAGGAAAAGGTGCTGTGCGAGACGTAATCGAACAAACCCTTTCGCTACATGGTCAATTCGAATAATATGTCACTAAAGCACCTCTTAAAATTAATTCGTTGGCCGAATTTATTGATGATCTTTTTTGTACAATACGCTTTGCGCTATCTTTTTATACTTCCAAAATTGGAGGTTGCACAATTCAGTATCAACATTAACCATTTTCAATTCTTTTTAATTGCACTTTCAACAGTTTTAATTGCTGCTGGTGGTTACATTATCAATGATATTGAAGATATGGCAAGTGATAGCATCAACAAAAAAGAAAAAAGGATAGTGGGCGTTTCTATTCACGAAAAAACAGCCAATAACCTTTATACTTTTTTAACCTTTGCAGGAGTTGCGATTGGATTTATATTAACTATGTTATACGAAGTTAAGCTCATTGGTTTTATTAACGTATTCACAGCAGGATTACTTTATTTTTATTCGAACACTTATAAATGTATTGCATTGGTTGGTAATTTAGTGATTAGCGTACTTACAGGTATGACCATGGTATTGCTGTTAGTGACGGAACCTTCTGCAATGGCCAACAGTGATGTAAAAGTTTTTGTGAGTGGATTTGCAGTATTCGCTGCTGCATTTACATTGATTCGAGAAATAATCAAGGATATCGAAGACATGAAAGGCGATTCGATGGTGGGTTGCAAAACACTTCCCATTATGATTGGAAGCAATCTAACGAAGTGGATAGCCGCTGTGTTGTGTGGATTCATTTTTGCTTTATTATTATTCTCTGAATATTCTTGGTATGAAACCATGAAATTTGTTTCAGAAGGAAATTTATCGTCAGGTTTTTTCATTGTGTTTGGATATGTATTGGCATTTGTAACAATTCCAGTTGGTTATCTAACCTTTCAATTAATCAAAGCCGACGAAAAACAATCATTCACGTATTGCTCAAAAGTTGCCAAATTAATAATGGCCGCAGGTATATTTTCTATTCTTGTATTTTACTCTTCTAATTTTATTTAAAAATGAATCCACTTTCAGAAAAATTCAAAGATACTCGATTACTTCTTGGCTCTAATTCTCCGAGAAGAAAACAATTATTTTCAGAGTTAGGCCTCGACTTCGAGGTGATGGTTAAAGATGTAGATGAAAACGTTTCGATGGCCTTGCGTCCAGAAGACTTAGTAATGTTTCTCGCTCGCAAAAAAGGAATGGCTTATAAAAATGAAACGAAGGAAGGTGCAATTGTTATTACCGCCGATACGATCGTTGCATTAGGTGATAAAATTATTGGAAAGCCTTCGTCGTTAGAAGAAGCCAAGGAATTATTGAACTTATTGTCAGGAAAAAAACACATGGTAATTACGGGTGTGGCAATCATGTCAGATAAGAAAGCAGAATCCTTTTTTGTAAGAACGGAAGTATGTTTTAAAACACTACGTCCTGATGAAATTGAATATTATGTGAATCAATTTCAACCATTGGATAAAGCTGGTGCTTATGGTATTCAAGAATGGATTGGCATGATTGGTATTGAATACATACACGGCTCTTATTATAACGTTATGGGATTACCGGTGAAAGAATTATACGAGCAGCTGCGCAAGTTTTAACGAAATGAAAAAAGCATATCTTCAAATGCATATCGCCATTTTGCTTTGGGGATTCACTGCCATTCTTGGGAAATTAATTGTGCTGGATGAAGGAATGTTGGTTTGGTACAGAATGGGGATTGCCAGTATATCCACTTTAATTTTTGTCTTAATTTCAAGGGCTTCGTTAAAGTTAACACAAAAAGAAATAATAAATTTAGTGGGTATCAGCTTTTTGATTACCCTACATTGGATTACCTTTTATGGGGCTATTAAGGCTTCTAATGTTTCTATAGCCATCAGTTGTTTTTCATCAATAGCACTATTCACTGCATTACTAAACCCAATCATTAATCGCGTTAACATAAATCGAAATGAAATTATTTTAGGTTGTGGTGTAGTACTAGGAATAGGAATTATTTTTTCCCTTCAACAATTTTATTGGAAAGGAATTTTATTAGCGCTCACCAGTGCTTTTTTAGGTGCGCTATTTACCATTTTAAATAAAAATGTTTCAGAAAAACTGGACCCCGCCTCGATTACTTTTTATGAATTGTTTTTTGGATTCATCTTATTATCGCTTATGCTTCCTTTATGGTTTCGAATCAATACTTCTTCATTTTCGATTCCTTCTAATTTAGATTGGCGCTATTTAATAATTCTAGCTGTTGCATGCACTACTTTGCCTTTTACGCTGTCTATGCATTCGATGAAAAAACTAGATGCATTCACCATGAACTTAACGTTAAACTTAGAGCCATTATATAGTATCATTTTAGCCATCGTGTTATTTCATGAAGATAAAACTCTTGGGTTTCGATTTTATTTAGGAACCGCTATTATTTTAATTACCGTGTTATGGCATGGCTATACTCGCATATCCAACTTGTTAGATAAAAAAATTCTAGACGAAAAGTATCGATACGATTAATAAAAAAGGGTGTTTTGCAACACCCTAAATTTTTAATTTACTCTTTTACCCTTAGCCACCTTTTCGGTTTGCTGTATATCTTTTAATGATTTCTTTTTGAAAAGAAGAATGGCATTGCCTCCACCTTGTAAATAATATTCTTGATTATTATAATTCATTTTAAATCGGCCACCATCTTGAAGTGCTGCTATTCGATAATAACCATTTTTATCTCCTTTACTGATGAACACCAATCCTTTGTTCATCCCATCTTCAAAGGCCACTTTTAAAGTCGACATGTCCACTGTTTCATCCACTGTTCCAGGAGTCTTTGCCTTAATCACTACCAATTCGTCATTTTTACTAGTCTTGATAACTAACTTCCCATCTTCTACCGCTTTGTCGATTTCAGTAGGTGTTCCATTTTTTAAAACAACCTCATCGGAAATATAAAACTGCAACTTTGAAAGTTCTTGACTAGTTAACTTATATCGCTCGCGAACGGATTGTGTAAATGGAATTTTAGGAGAACATGAAGCGAATAATACAATTGCTAAAAGTCCGATTTGAAATTTAATTTTTTTCATAGTGCTTTTTTTAAGTCGCGGCCCGCTGTCAAATTTTATTCCAATAAATTTCTCAATAAAGAAAAAGAATGTTGTGACCAGGACGAGACTCGAACTCGTACGCCTCGCAGCGCCACCCCCTCAAAGTGGTGCGTCTACCAATTCCGCCACCTGGCCAATAATCTTATTGGGGAGTGCAAATATATTGAGTTTCGATTGATAATTCGAAGCTCGATTATTTTTTAATCCAATTCATATTTGCTACTCCTGCTTCTCCTTTCAAAGATATGGTGTAATATCCAGGCGCAATATCCTTTAATTCATTTAATGTTATTTTCCCTTGAGAGGCTGTCTTATTGAACAGCCTCAGCAACGATCCATTCATCGAATAAACCGCCACTTCCCATTTTCCATTAGAAAAATTGTTTAAGTTTATATAGACCACTTCGCCATTCGATGGATTCGGATAAACTTTAGCTTCAACGGGTGAGTGGTTTTGAATCCCGACAGTCAAGTCACGATAAATATCGCGATACTTAATAGAAGTTATTACTTCATTCAGTCCATTTACATTGGTATTAATTTGCAGCACTGGGATTTTTCCATTTGTTGAAAGCCATTTATACTCTCTTGTTTTTGCTCTTGGAAAGGAAAAACCAAATCCTAAGGTGTCTAGGTACAAAGAATCTTTACCAGATAATTCAGAAACTACTCGCAGCGCATTGAATGTTCCAAAAGGAGTTATCAATGTACCCCATCCATCTACATGATTAACGCGGTGCTGGTGTCCATCGGCATGACCTAAACTAGGAATAGTGATGGAATAATCAGAGTCACAAGAATCTTGATTTCCGAAGTTACAAGGAAATGCATAAACGATGTCTTTGTTTCCATAAGGGACCGGAGTAGAAACTCCTGATAAATTAGCTCCAAATCCTACTTGCTTATAACTACTGCTTGAATTATAAAAGAAATTATAAACATCAGTAATTGGAACTGCTCCTCCTGCTGCTGATAAATCTACTCCTCGAGCCGCAACATTAGCACGGTTAGTATTAAAAGGAAAGTTCGCAAAATAAATCGAATAGATTGCTCCAGTTGAACCAATCGATAAAAAGGAATCCACATCCTGACTGGTAGGCTGAAGCGCACTATAATCCCATACAGCATTAGCACCATTGGTAGCCAAAGAAGTATTAATTGGAGCTAGATTCGTCAAACTTACTCGAATCGTATCTCCGCCCACTGCAAAATCACTTGTACCGATTGTAATTTGTCCTAAACTAACTTTCGATAGGAATAAAAAGAAAATGGCTGCGTAATATTTTTTCATGCTTGTTTTATTTACTTCAAATATAGAAAACAATAAAAAAGGAGGGTTGCCCCTCCTCTATTTTTATTCAGTGAATCATTATAAAGTCCCTATTGCCTCACTTATTGCTTCAAAATTAGGAATATCACCTGCGCTTTCTAGCACCTCTGCATATTGAATTATTCCATTTTTATCAGCTAAAAATGCAGAACGACGAGCAGTACCTTTCATGCCAAAAACAAACTCTTCATACTGAGACCCGAATGAAGCACAAACTGTTTTGTTATAATCAGATGCCAAGGTAAAATTTAGTCCTTGTTCTTCTTTAAATTTTGCCAAGGTAAATAAGGTATCTGTAGATACTCCAATTACTTGAACGGATGCATTGTTATAGCGAGAAATATCATCTCTCACAGAACAAAGTTCTTTGGTACAAACGCCTGTAAAGGCTGCTGGAAAGAACAAAAATAATGTTGCTTTTCCGCCAATGGTTTCATTGGTTACTTCTTGTTTGTCGGAATCAAACATTTTGAATTCCGGCAATTTTGATCCTACTGTTAATTGCATTTTACGAGTATAATTTTAGTTTGCTTTTAATTTTTATGTAACATACTTACAATCCTTTTTGTTTTGCTTCATTCCAATAAACATCCATTTCTGTTAATGACAATTGATCGAATGAGAGTTCCTTTTCCTTTAATCTCTCTTCCATAAATTGGAAACGACGAATGAATTTTTTATTAGTACGCTCTAAGGCTTCTTCTGGATTTATATTTTTAAATCGTGCGAAGTTCACAAGTGCAAACAGTAAATCACCAAATTCATCTTCTGCCTTTTCCGAATTGCCATTTGCCAATTCTGTTTTGAACTCGCCTAGCTCTTCTTCTACTTTTTCAAAAACTTGCTTCTCATTTTCCCAATCAAAGCCAACAGCACGTGCCTTCTCCTGTATGCGCATGGCTTTAATTAATGCGGGTAGTGAAGAAGGAACGCCTCCCAAAACCGACTTGTTACCCTCTTTCAATTTTAGCTTTTCCCAATTCTGGCTGACCTCGGTGGCGTCTTGTACTTTTACATCAGCATAAATATGTGGGTGCCGATGAATTAATTTTTCACAGATACTGTTTAACACATCGGCAATATCAAAATGGTTGGACTCCGAAGCAATTTTAGCATAAAAAACCATGTGCAATAAAATATCACCTAACTCCTTTTTCACCTCTTGAATCTCATTATCCATGATTGCATCGGCCAATTCATAAACCTCTTCAATGGTTAAATGTCGCAGTGTTTGCATCGTTTGTTTTTTATCCCATGGACATTGCGCACGAAGATCCTCCATGATTAGTAACAAACGCTCAAACGCCTGCTTTTTCTCTTCCATTGTATGCATGATGCAAAGGTAATAATTAACCGAATAGTTGTAACTTCGCCCTCTCATTCTATGAAAAGGATTTTACTGCTAATTTCTATTTACCTTCTCACCATTTCAACCAATGCACAAACCAACCAAAAATGGTCTGCCACTGGCAAATTTGGAGATGGCTTTATTGTCGCGCATCGCCCTTCAGTAGTTCATGTTTTGCAAAAACACAGTCGAAGTTTTGAGTTAGATTATACTTATAAAACATCCCGTAAAAAAGGATGGGAAGAGCTTTATAATTTTCCAGAAATCGGAATAGGCTACCAATATTTCGATTTAGGAAACCCCCAAGAGTTAGGTACTGCTCAAGGTTTATTTGGATTGATTAAATTTGGATTACTAGAACGCAAAAAGGCGATTTTGAAAGTGCATTTGGGATTAGGAATTGGATACATTTCAAGGCCGTTTAACCTTATCGACAATTACAAAAATTTACTAGCTGGTTCTCATCTTAATGCAACAATAACAAGTGGATTGGAATATTGCATTAAAATATCGGAAAAAACTAATTTTATTACAGGTATAAATTTGACTCATTACAGCAATGGAGGAAGTAAAGTGCCGAACATGGGAATAAATTTGGCAGCTTTAAATCTTGGGATTAAATATCACTTTTTTCCTACCATCAATGAACCCAAGGACACCTTTTCAATTATTAGGAAGCAATCATTTGAAATGGTTAGTGCCGTTGGCTTCAAGCAAATTTATCCTCCCAGTTCTCCTAATTATGTTGTAGGAATATTCACTGCTGACTATATCTGGCCTGTTAAAAACAAATCGATGATAACCGCAGGGGCAGATGCTTTTATAGACAAATCACATAAAGCCTATTTATTACGAGATTCTATTATAACAAAAGGCGCTGAAGGATATTTAAGAAGTGGGATTCACTTTGGATATGGATTGCAAGTAGGTAAATGTTCTGGCATACTTCAAACAGGTTATTATTTTTATAACCCTTTTGATATTGATGGGCATATATATTCCATTTTATCTTTCAGATATCATATTAACGAACATGTGTTTGCATGTTTTAATTTAAAATCACATTATGCAAGAGCAGACTACTTTCAATACGGCATCGGTTACCATTTTTAAAACATTGGTGGTATTAGTATTTGCTGGATTGTTTTTTTCTGGCTGTGAAAAAATTTGCGACTGCGCTAAAAGCACAGGAACTATCATTTCAGAATCTCGTTCAACTGCACTTTTCAATCAAATAGAATTATACAATAACATAGATTTAGTTATTCATATTGATTCAACACCAAGAATAAAAGTGACTGCGGGTAAAAATCTAATTTCAGAGATTACCACTGAATCGAATGATGGCATCTTGCGTATTAAAAACACCAACAATTGTAATTGGACGCGAGACTTTAATACTACCATGATTGTGGAAGTGTGGACGCCATCATTAAATTATTTAATGGCAAAAGATGGCTCCGGGGACATTTATTTTGAAGACAGTTTGGATTGCACTCCCCGGTTCACATTTGATGGATTCAGTGGCACAGGGCAATACCATTTCAAATTAAAAGGAAATGAAGCTCATCTGAACATTAACAACGGTCCTGCTGATTTATCAGCCAAAGGAACAATTACTAATTTATATTTATATGGTGCAGGATACGGCCAATTAGATTGTGTAAATTTGCAATCTAAATTTGTATTTGTCACCAATAGGGGAACTAATAGTTGTATCGTTGATGCAACTCAATTAATTGATGCAACTATTTATGGCATTGGAAATATTTATTACAAAGGTAGTCCCACATCAATTAGTAAAAATGAATTCGGAACAGGAAAATTAATCTCATTATAACAAAGTGTTAGTACTACAAAATATTTTATTTGAATTTGGATCGCGTGTTTTATATAGCGATTTAAATTGGCACATTAAGCCGAATGAAAAAATCGGATTAATTGGTGCAAATGGAACGGGTAAATCCACGTTGCTTCGTGTGATCAGTGGGGAATACAGTCCATCTAGTGGAAACATTTCAAAACGAAACGACCTTGTATTAGGATTTTTAAATCAGGATTTGCTGAGTTACTTATCAGAAAAATCAATTCTTGATGTTGCCATGGAAGCTTTTGAACGAGCAAATGAACTTCACTTAGAAATTGAGAAATGTTTGAAAGAATTAGAACATGACTATTCTGATACCCTACTCGACCGATTACATAAAGCACAAGTAGAATATGATAATCTGGATGGCTATTCATTACAACATAAAGCTGAATCTATTTTAGAGGGATTAGGATTTTCGACGGCAGACTTATCAAGACCATTAAAAGAATTTTCTGGAGGATGGAGAATGCGTGTAATGCTTGCAAAAACATTATTACGTAAACCAAACATATTATTGCTCGATGAGCCTACCAATCACCTTGACTTACCGTCTATTCAATGGTTAGAAGAATACTTGAAACAATATGAAGGCACGGTAGTCATCGTATCCCATGACCGTTACTTCTTAGATAAAATTGTTAATCGTATTGTAGAAATCGAGCATCAAAAAATCACAATTTACACAGGTGATTACACTAACTACCTAGAAGAAAAAGCGGAGCGACAAGAACTTCAAGCAAACCAGTTTAAAAATCAGGAAAAATACATTAAAGAACAAGAACGATTTATTGAACGATTTAAAGCGAAAGCCTCTAAAGCAAGTGCAGCTCAATCAAGAATGAAGGCACTTGAAAAATTAGAAAGAGTTGAAGCTGTTGAAGGACCTGCTGCAGCCATCAGAGTTAGATTTGCTGTCGACAAAAACCCAGGTAGAGTATTACAAAAATTAGAAATTGAAGATAAACGTTATGGCAACCAGGTAATTTTCCATCATGCTCATGCCGAAGTTTCCAGAGGAGATAAAATTGCGTTTGTTGGAGCAAACGGAAAAGGGAAGTCAACACTTCTCCGTATGCTTTATGGCACTGAACAATTTGAAGGAAAATCGGAACCTGGTTATAATGTAGTAACCTCATTTTATGCACAGCATCAACTAGAATCATTAAATAAAGAATGTACAGCCCTAGAAGAACTTCAAATTTTTGCCCCAGAAGAATCGGACACCTATTTACGTTCGTTATTAGGCGCTTTCTTATTAAAAGGGGATGATGTATTTAAAAAGATTAAAGTTTTATCAGGAGGCGAACGAGCGAGAGTCGCGTTAGCTAAAACCATCCTTGCCAAAGCTAATTTTTTATTATTGGATGAGCCTACTAATCACTTAGACATGCAAAGTGTAAATGTGTTAGTGGATGTACTAAACCGTTATGAAGGTTCTTATGTAGTGGTATCCCACGATCGATATTTCCTATCACGCATTGCCAATAAAATATGGTATATTGAAGACCAATTATTAAAAGAATATCCTGGGACTTATATCGAATACGATCAATATTTGGAATTAAAGAAAGCGAAAGAAAAAGAACAGGAAAAAAGCAAGGCTTCTTTATCGAAATCAGAAAAGAAAGAAGTAAAAGAAGAAAAAATAGAAAAGTCCACAACTTCCTCTTCCAACAAAAAAGAAAAACAACGTCTGGAACAAAAAGCAAAAAAAATTGAAGAACAAATTCATTCGTTAAAGCAAAAAATAGACGAATTGAATTTACAAATGAGTCAGCCTGACATTCTAAAAAATGTTGACTCAATAAAAGACCTTCAATTAAAATCGAGTGCTGTTGAAAAAGACATATCCTCCTTAACTACCGAATGGGAATCTATTTACGAGCAGCTTTTAGCCGAAGATTAATCGTAGTAATTGCATTATTAATCGCCTCGACATCTACGGGGCGATCGCAAATCATTTCAAACGATTCTCTTTCGTATGAAAATAAAGTGTTCGATGAGTCCTTCAAAACAATTATTTTTTCAAAAGAAAATAACGATTTGAGTGATCCTGTACTTTCACTTAATTCAGGAGAAAAACTAAAATTACAATTTGATGATTTAAGTGAAGATGTAAAAGATTTAAGCTTCACTTTTATTCACTTCGACAGGAACGGCAAAAAAAGCATCTTGTCGGAGAATGACTATATAAAAGGATTTAATTTTGATCATGTTTCTAAATACAAAGCGGCATTTAATACCATACAGAATTTTTTTCATTATGAATTAACCTTTCCGAACGAAAACATTGAACCCATTATTTCCGGAAATTACTTATTGGTAGTTTATGACAATGCTAACCCAGATAAAATTTATCTAACACAACGGTTCTGGATTACCGAAAACACTGCTACCATAACTGCATCTATCTTAAGAGCGAATGATATTGAAAGAAGAAACACTCATCAAGAAGTAGATGTTAAGATCAATATTGGCACAACTAAAATTTACAATCCAAATGACGATAGTAAATTAGTGATTGTTCAAAACAACAATTTCAAAAATGCGATTGGAGATTTAAAGCCTGTATTTATTATTGACAAAGACTGGGATTACAATTATGATTTAGAAAACACCTTTGAAGGAGGGAATGAATTTCGCAATTTTGATATTCGAAGTGTTAAATTTCTAACGCAATACATTGACCATCTCCAAATGGATTCCTTGAATAACCTAACCAGTGTTTATTTAAAAAAAGAAGAGAAGAAAAATACCCAGCGCTATGCTGTTGCCGATGATATCAATGGCAGGTTTTTAATAAAAATATATGAACGCCAAGATGCAGCCTTAGAAGGCGATTATATTTATGTTAATTTCAACCTGCCAGTTTTAGAAGAGTTTGACAGCAGTAATGTTTATCTATTCGGACAAATTAGTAATTGGGAGTTTTCTGAAGACTATAAAATGATCTTTAACAAAGATTGTAGTTGTTATGAAAAAACGCTCCTCTGCAAACAAGGTTATTACAACTACCTTTATTTTGTTCAAGATAAAAATTCAATGGTCTATTCTCCACTTTTAATAGAAGGGTCACATTATGAAACCAAGAATAATTACCAATTATTTTTCTATTCTAAGGACATCAGTAGTCGCTATGATCATCTTTCCGGTTATTTAAATATTGATAAATAACTTCCACCCTCCATAAGATTCATTTACCGCCTTTTTTGAGTGATTTGTCAAAATCTGTTAGCATTTTTAAATTATCAGATTACTTTTGAATAACCTAAAAGCCAAATTGTGGACATGAATATATTTACAGAAGTTACTGCAGGAATTAAAGTTAGTGTAGAAACCTTTTATCAGCCTACGCATAGCACTCCAGGATTTAGCCAATATGTATTTGCTTATCGAATCAGCATCACGAACGATAGTGAATACGTTGTTCAATTAAAGAAACGTCACTGGCATATTATCAGTTCTGACAACTCTCACAAAGAAGTGGAAGGAGATGGCGTGGTTGGAGAACAACCATTGATAACACCAGGTGAAACCTATCGATATGTTTCTGGGTGTAATTTAAGCACGGAAATAGGAAAAATGTATGGCACCTATTTAATGGAAAGAGTTCTAGACAGCAAATTGTTTTTTGTTAAAATACCTGAATTTAAAATGGTGGTACCATCAAGATTAAACTGACATCAACTATCAGTTAACCAAAGACCCCTGACCTAAAAACTCAGGGGTTGTTTTTTCTACAATATTCACTGCAAACAATCCCCGCAGCTACCGCCACATTCAACGATTCTGCCCTACTCGATTTATTTTTGGGACGGGGTATATGGATACCGTTAGTAATGAAAGAATTCAAAATAGGATTTACTCCTCTACTTTCATTTCCAAGAATAACAAAACAGGATGCTTCCATTTTCGATTCATATATAGAATCACCTTCTAATAAAGTAGCATATACTGGCCATTTGAGCGTACTCACATTGTTAGCCAACAAATCAACTAATGAACTATAAACAATATTCTGATTAAAGATACTTCCCATGGTGGCCTGAATCACTTTTGGATTAAATACATCTGCAGTGTCGGGAGAACATATAATAGATGAAACACCGAACCAGTCGGCAATACGAATAATAGTACCTAGATTTCCTGGATCCTGGATTTGGTCCAGTAATAAATGTAATCCATCTGCTAAATGAGTTACTGAATGTGACAAGTTAGGCATTTCTACCAATGCGATTACCTTATTGGGAGTTTGCAATCCACTCACCCGTTCCATTTCCGTTTCTGAAAGAATTTCAATTGGAATATTCCCATTATCTTGAATCCACGAACTTGTTGCATAGAGATGTTTAACCTTAAACGAAGACCGAAGTACTTCACTAACGAGTTTAGGTCCTTCTACTACAAACAACCCTTCTTCATTGCGAAATTTCTTTTGCTGTAATGATCTTAAAAAACTAATAGTTGATTTAGAAGCCATTGGAATTTACTTTTCGTTTAATGTTGTATTTTTACGGTTGAAATGAAAGGTCCTAAAAATAGTCAACGACTAATTATTGTTTTTTCTTTTTTATCGATTTTAATTCTTTCAGGATGTGCTTCAACGAGGAGCGTTCCTGATGGGAAGCACTTGCTTTGTAAAAATACAATTAAAACAGACAGACCTGAGTTAAAAGAAAATTTTCTTGCTGTCATAAACCAAAAACCCAATCGGAAAGTATTTGGATT
>JBJTMY010000061.1:0-7692 GCA_046073825.1 Bacteroidota bacterium | reverse complement strand
TAGCGGTTGAATCAATGAAAGAAATCGTTTATCAAAACTTTAAAACAGTTTTTAAATAATGGCAGATCGCTCCTGGTTATCAAGAACGGAATTATTAATTGGTAAAGAAAAATTACAAGCGTTAGAACACAAGCATGTTTTAGTTATTGGACTTGGGGGGGTAGGTTCTTACGCTGCTGAATTTATTGCCAGAGGAGGCGTCGGACAAATGACAATTGTTGACGGGGATGTAGTTGACCCCACTAATCGTAATCGTCAATTGCCTGTATTAGCAACAAATCACGGTGATCCGAAGGCGTTAATCATGAAAGAACGTTTATTATCTATTAATCCCGATTTGAATTTACGCGTTGTACAGTCGTTTATTATGCCTGAAATGGTTGAAGAGCTTTTGTCTATCAAATACGATTATGTAATTGAAGCCATCGATTCTATCACACCCAAAATTATGGTGCTCACAACTGCTTACGAGAAAAAACAAAATATTGTAAGCTCAATGGGTGCAGGTGGTAAATTCGATCCTACTCGTTTGCGTGTGACAGATATTTCTGAAACGCATACGTGCCGCCTGGCGAAGTATGTGCGCAAGCGATTACATCGCAAAGGGGTTTTTACAGGAATTAAAGCCGTGTTTTCTGATGAACATATCGTAAAGGAATCACTTATTAAAACCGATGGAACGAATTTTAAAAAGTCAGCTTACGGAACCATCTCCTATTTGCCTGCAACCTTCGGGGCTACTTGTGCTTCCGTTGTTTTAAGAGCGCTCTCTGGACAAAAAGTATAGTGACTTTTATTTCCTAAATTTACCTTCTAATTTAACAAATGAAATTTACTCTTTTACATAGCGATACGCAATCAAAAGCACGTGCAGGGTTATTAGAAACTGCTCACGGTGTAATTGAAACGCCCATTTTTATGCCTGTTGGTACTGCAGGCACAGTGAAGGCCGTTCATCAACGAGAACTTAAAAATGATATTCAAGCTCAGATAATTTTAGGAAATACGTATCACCTTTACTTACGGCCAGGGACATCCGTCTTAGAAGCTGCAGGTGGATTGCATAAATTTATGAACTGGGATGGTCCTATTTTAACTGATAGTGGTGGATTTCAAGTTTTTTCTCTTTCAGGAATTCGTAAAATAAAAGAAGACGGTGTGCAGTTTAGCTCTCATATTGATGGTTCCAAACATTTGTTTACACCAGAAAGGGCAATGGATATTCAGCGAAGTATTGGAGGTGATATCATCATGGCTTTTGATGAATGTACTCCCTACCCTTGTGAATATTCGCTTGCAAAAAAATCAATGGAGTTAACGCACCGTTGGTTAACCAGATGCTGCGATCATTTTGATAAAACGGATTCTCTATACGGCTATGAGCAAAATTTATTTCCGATAGTTCAAGGAAGTACATACAAGGACTTGCGTAAGCAAAGTGCAGAGTTTATCGCATCGAAGGAAAGAGCTGGAAATGCTATTGGTGGTTTATCAGTAGGTGAACCTGCTGAAATGATGTATGAAATCACCGATCAGATTACTGATATTCTTCCGAAGGATAAACCTCGTTATTTAATGGGAGTTGGTACTCCGGCAAATATCATCGAAGGAATTGCCTTAGGTGTAGATATGTTCGATTGCGTAATGCCAACACGCAACGCTCGTAACGGAATGTTATTTACCAAGCAAGGAATCATTAATATTCGCAACGAAAAATGGAAAACTGATTTCTCTCCGCTAGAAGAAGATGGAGAAACTTATGTGGATACTTATTATTCGAAAGCCTATTTGCGTCATTTGAATACTGCCAATGAAATGCTGGCTGCACAAATCGCATCGATTCATAATCTCGGATTTTACCTTTGGCTTGTGAAAGAAGCCCGTAAAAGAATTCTAGATGGTTCATTCGCTGCTTGGAAACCTGTTATCCTCGAAAATATTTCTCGTCGTTTGTAATCATGAAAATGAAAATACTCGATCGCTATATTATCAGAAAGTTTTTAGGAACTTTCTTTTTTGCGTTGGGATTGATTATTTTAATTGCCATTGTATTTGATATCTCAGAAAAAATAGATGACTTTATTGAGAAGGAAGCACCGTTTAGAGCTATTGTATTCGATTACTACTTGAATTTCATTCCTTATTTCGCGAATTTATTTAGTCCTCTTTTTGTTTTTATATCTGTCATTTTTTTTACTTCCCGAATGGCTAATCTAACAGAAATTGTTGCAATACTAAGCAGCGGAGTTAGTTTTAAGCGATTATTACTTCCCTATATGGTGGGTGCTACGGTGATTACTGGAATATCATTGTATTTAAACAACTATGTTATTCCTCATTCTAATTCTACACGGATAGCTTTTGAAACGAAATACATTAAGAATCCTTTTGTCTATAAGAACCGTCATGTGCATCGTCAAATAGCACCAGGTGTTTTTATTTATTTCGATAGCTATAATAATGTTGATAATGTAGGTTATCAGTTTTCCATGGAAAAAATTGTGAATGGAGAAATGAAATCCAAGTTAATATCAGAACGTATAATTTGGGATAGTACAAAAACAAAATGGAAAATTGAGAATTACTTCATTCGCAATATTGACGGAATGAAAGAGTCAATTAAAACAGGATTTCAATTAGACACTATGCTGGCTTTTAAACCAGAAGAGTTTAATCGTCGCTCAAATTATATTGAAACAATGGACTCGTATCAACTAAAAAAATATATTGATGAAGAAACTGAACGTGGGTCGGAAGAAATTCCTTTATATCAAGTAGAACTATACCGACGATCGGCTGTACCTTTTGCCACTTTTATTTTAACATTAATTGGCGTTTCATTGTCGAGTAAAAAAGTGAGAGGAGGTATTGGTATGCAAATAGGTTTGGGTATTCTGTTAAGCTTTACCTATATCATGTTTATGCAAATTAGCCAAACCTTTGCAACGAACGGTAATATGTCACCGTTATTGGCAGTGTGGATACCTAATTTATGCTTTGCTGGAATTGCGATTTATCTTGCTAAAAAAGCAATGCAATAAATTATTCGTAAATCTTCACAATATTATACAGCGTATCTCTTTCAACAGGTATTCTTCCTGATTGTCTTATTAAATCAATTAATTCTTCAGTAGATAGTGTAGGATTTTGTTCTTCTGAACCAGCCATCGAATAAATCTTTGTTGAATCGTCAATGGTTCCATCCAAATCATCAACACCAAATGCCTGCGTTAATTGCGCTGAACTTCTACCAAGCATCGGCCAATAGGCTTTCACATGATCGAAATTATCAAGATATATTCTTGAAATAGCATACACTTTTAAATCTTCAATCAATGATACTTCCGGTACATGACTCATATCATTATCAGAATTTCTAAACTTTAACGGAATAAAAGTTTGAAAGCCTTTTGTTTTATCTTGTAATTCACGCAAACGTCTCATGTGATCCACGCGATGTTCATTGGTTTCAATATGTCCGTATAACATCGTGCAGTTACTTCTAATGCCACATTCGTGGGCCGTTTGATGTATTTCCAACCATTTATTTGAATCGCATTTATCACCGGCAATTTCTAGTCTTGTGGCTTCGTCAAAAATTTCAGCCCCACCACCAGGAATTGAATTCAGTCCTTTCGAAATGAGATATTCCATTCCTTCTTTTGTTGTCATCTTTGCCTTTCTGAACATGTAATCGAGTTCAACAGCAGTGAACGCTTTAATATGTAAATCGGAACGATGTGATTTTATCTGTGATAACAACTCTCCGAAAAATTCGACATCCATTTTAGGATGCACTCCACCTACTATATGCACTTCGGTAATTGGAATTCCATCGTATGCTTTTACTTTCTTTAGCATTTGATCAATAGTCATTTCCCATCCTGCTTCTTTATGCTTGTACTCTTGCGAATAGGAACAAAACTTACAGGAGAATACACAAAGGTTGGTTGGCTCTATATGAAAATTACGATTAAAGTACGTGTATTTACCATTCTTCTTTTCACGAACATAATTTGCTAATACACCAATTTCTGAAAGCTCAGCCATTTGAAACAAGTATAAGGCGTCTTCATCAGAAATGCGCTCTCCATTAAATACTTTATGACTAATTTTTTTTATTTGCTCGTTATTACTGATTAATAATTGTTCTTCTGCGAAACTCATTTTTATATATTGTCTAATTCGTTACTTCTTTATTACTTCAAACTTTTTTACATCATGGTTAATTTCACCCATAAATTCTAACAGATAAATTCCATTGATTAAATTTAAATTAGCAATTTCTAATTTATCTTGAGGATTAAATTTAAAATCATTTGTGTAAACCATTTTTCCATCATTAGAATAAATTTTTATACTCGCCTTCTGACTTTCAGAATAGGTAAAATATAAATTGATTAAATCATTATTTGAAATTGGATTAGGATAAACATTAATAGAAGAAGATATTGTACAATTAAAATTAGTCATACTATTGATTCTAAAGGATGAACTTTTATAATTGTTTACATGATTGAAATCATTATTCAAAATTCGAACTTCTAGTAAATTACTTCCTAAATCTCCTGCTATTTCATCTAGTATAATTTCTTTTGTTTCACCGGGTTGTATGGAATCTTTCCATAAATAGTTTTTTGAAATTCCCGCTGATACAGCATAGTTAAAAGTTATGTTGGCTACACTTGCATTTCCGTTATTACGAACTTTTATTTTAGGTTGAATACATCGATTAGTCGAATAGGTTACTGGTAGTTCGATGGAGTCAATGGATATGTCATTTTGATTAATATTCGGTAAGGCCCAACCGTTACTATTTGCTAATGAATGTCGAGAGGTAGCTAGGGCTAATTTCATTCGTTCTACTTGTCTATTAGTAAAGAACATCATGCAATGATCATCCGTATAATCCATAAAGTTCATAAACATAATTCCAGGCGCAGTATCGGTACAAGCATCAGTTTTAGGAAAAGATGGACAACGAGTATTTGAATTAGCTTGCTTAGGGGTGTCAGAAATCCCATCATCCATAGCGCAAGTTCCATTATCGTCACCCCAAATATGCATTAAGTTTAACCAATGTCCAACTTCATGTGTAGCTGTCCTGCCAAAGTTATAAGGTGCCAATGTATTTTTAAATCGACCAAAGGCTTTATAATTTATAACAACACCATCACTATTCGAAATAGTACCAGGGAAGGCAGCGAAGCCAAGGATGTTATTCTCCAATTCGCAAACCCATATATTTAAATAATTAGAACTGTTCCATACATCGTCGCCACCATCCACTCTACTAAAAATTCTATTGTCAAAGATGGAAAATGCAGATGAAATAGATGTGGCGGTTCGGGTAATACCATTTGTATAATTTCCGTTTGTATCTATGTTGGCTAAAACAAATTTAATTTTACTGTTTCTGATAAGTGGTTGCCAAATGGTTGGAACATCCATGATGTTTTCATTAATCGCGTTGTAATCTTCATTTAATACATCAATTTGACTTTGAACTTGTTCGTCTGAAATATTTTCTACGGATGCATTACTGCTATGATAAATCACATGCACAACAACTGGAATTATATAATTGGTGTCGTTAGTTGCAGTTTTTGAAAGAGAAAAATTCAAAAATTGTTTTTGATTTTGTTCAAATTTTAATCGATAAACAATGTCGGTGGCTAATTTAATTTGATGTAAACTATCGGTTACACATCTGTAGGTCTGCCCTACGCTTAGCAGCGGAAATAAACAAAAAACAAGTAGCCATTTTTTCATGCTTAGAATCAGCAAATATTGTTTGCAAAGGTATAACAAAGTTGCTCATTTATTAATAAAAAAAGAGGGATGTTTGAACACCCCTCTTTCTGATAATCGAGATAAAAAATTACTTCGCGATTTGAATTTTTTGTACTGATTTTCCTTCAGCACTATTAATTTCTACAAAGTACATTCCTTGAGCTAATTTAGATAAGTCAAGTTTGTAAGTACCTGCATTATTAGATGGTAATGTAGTATTAAATACCTGAGCACCTACCATGTTTAATACACGGAATGATAAATTTCCTTTATTAGCCGTTTTATTCAAAACAACAGTCAATTCACCACGTGTAGGGTTTGGATAAATGGAAACATCACTTAATGTGTTTTCTGCTAATCCTGTTGAAGTGCATATAACCGGACGGATTAAATGAGCTACATTAATTCCCCAAGAAGCAGGAGTCTCACTATATGCATGCCATGTGCCGTCGCTCCATAATTCATAAGCTGTACCCGTTGCAATTTCAGTGTCTGCACAATGGATAATTGCTAAAGTATCACCCGCTGTATATCCAAATTCAACACCCACGTAAATTGTTCCAGCTGTTACAGGGATATCTGGGGTAAAATCTACCCACATTTCTGTTCCAGCAGCTGCATTTGCAGCTATTGAATCATAAGAGATAGTTGCAGATCCTAACATTGTTGAAGGTAAACCTGCCGCATCACTCCATACTTTTACGGTTGCTGTTTGACCAGTACCACTGGATGATCCAATACCAAATCCGATGTATGTTCCGTCCACAGTAAGGTTTGATCCAGTAACAGCAAATCCATCTGCTTTTCCTAAATCACCGTAGTCATTTTGACCAGAAACATATCCCCAGCCACCTGAACCTACAATCGTAGGAGTCATTACTGCTAAGTCATAATTTGATATGGTATCACAACCTGCAGTTGATGCAGCCGTAACGGTAATGTATGTAGATTGCGTTAATGTATTGCTTCCAGTTGCATTTGTTGCTGTTAAGGTAACCGCATAAACACCAGGAGTTGAATAAACAATATTAGTAGGATTTTGAACTGTTGAAGATGCTGGGGTTCCGCCAACAAAAGTCCATGCCCATGACGTAGGAGCATTCGTTGATTGGTCAGTGAAGTTTACAGTACCACCAACAGCAACAGTTGTTGAGTTTGCCGTAAATGCTGCCACTGGAGCTGCCACAACTGGCGGGTTACAACGGTTTGATGCTGCTAAATTCACACGGAAAGGTGTATGCGTTAATGTTGTTACCATTCTCGTTTTTTGATTTGGAGTGAACATATACATACAAGGATCATCTGTATAATCCATATAGTTCATAAACATATCACCATTAGGTCCATTGCTACAAGTAACACTTGGGAAATTAGGACAACCAAAGTTCGAAGCGGATTGCGTTGGAGTATCTGTACAATAGTCAGTACCGCAGTTTGCATCTCCCCAAATATGGCGTAAACCTAACCAATGACCTATTTCATGGGTAGCCGAACGACCTTTATTGTAAGTAGGGTCTAATGTACCTACACGACCAAACGCGTTGTATTGAATAACAACACCGTCAGTTGTCGCCGTTCCGAAAGGAGATGATAATCCTGTGTTAGTGCTTGATGGCGGGAAGGTAGCATATCCTAATAAACCACCACTCAGTGGGCAAACCCAAATATTCAAATATTTATTTACATCCCAAATAGAATTCGGTTTGATGGTAGCGTCCACATAATTTTGAGAAAACGGAGGTGCTGTCCATCCTTTACTATTTCTATCTATTCTATCAATACCTGTTGTTGGTTGTCCGCTAGGATCTGTTTGCGCTAAGCAAAAAGTGATTTCACAATCAGTAGCAAGTCCTGCAAAAACTGATGGGATTAAATTCGTGTCAGCATTTAGCTTTCTGA
>JBJTMY010000060.1:0-13561 GCA_046073825.1 Bacteroidota bacterium | reverse complement strand
GATCACTCGCCAATGAGCCCACAAGATGGAGGGTATCACTGGTTGCATTACCATTAAAATCATTTACAGTAATTATAACCGTTTGAATTTTATTTTCAAGAAGTAAGTAATTCGATTTAGTATTTTTAAAGAGCGATGCATTGTTGACAGGGAGTTTGTATAGTCGAATCCATTCTGATTTATTATTTACCAAGGATGCATAATTAATGGATGCATTCACCAATCTTGTTTCATCAAAATTAAATCGATCGTAAGAAGTAGCATAGAGTGTATCGCTTGCAATTGTCCTTACTAAAATCGAATAGTAATTGCCGTATGAATCATCGCCATTATCGGTTCCTTTAATTTCAAAATAGTATTTGCCAGCCGCTAGCGGATTAATAATTATACTATCACTATTTATTTGTTTGTTGAGTGTATCAAGCACCAGATACTGGTATTTATCAATCACTTTTACGGCTCTTATTTGATTAATCAATGGAGCAATAGAATCTTGATAATTTAAAAATGCCAAAGGATTCAAAGGTTCTTCGGATTTCAAATCTCTTATTTCGAAATGCAGATGTGGGGAAGAACTCGAACCTGAATTACCACTAAAACCGATGGTATCACCTTGAAACACTGGAAACATTTTAGCATCTGGAAAAAATTCCATGTCGTAGGATTCATTCGCACGCTGAATAGAATCGACCAAGGCACTTAAGGCTGCATTAAATGAAGACAAATGAGCATAAACCGAGGTATAACCTTCGGGATGATTAATATAAACTACACGGCCAAATCCGGTGGGACTAACTTTAATGCGCGATACATATCCGTTACCGATAGTAAAAATGGGAAGCCCTTCTTTGCCGTTTGTTCGGATATCGATGCCGGAATGAAAATGATTAGGTCGGATTTCACAAAAATTACCTGCAAGAGAAATAGGAATATTGACGGGTGAAATGAAGCTAGGAACTTTCGGTTGTTGGGCGAATATTTCAATCGGAACAACAAAAAAAAGTAAAAGCAGAAAGAATTTTGTGTTGAATTTTGGCGACATAACTGCCACCGAAAATAGCATAATAATTCTATTCTGAATAAATAAATTGATTTTTTTGGTTAAAACCAACTATTCAATTACATTTGTTTCATTGTTCAAAATCACTGATTTATGAATCCTGTAATGGATCAAATACAAAAGCTTAAAACCCAAATAAAATGGGCGGTTGAGCAGCATCACAAATTACAGAAAGAGAATTCAAAACTGGCTTCACAAAATGAACAGTTGCAAGTTGATAAAGAAGTTGCAATTAATGAGTGTGAGGCACTAAAAGAACAGTTGAAAACAATTAAATTAGCACATGCTTTAGCGGTTCCTGAGAAGTCAGAAACCCGAGAGCTTAAAACTCAAATTAACAACTACTTACGCGAAATAGATCGTTGTCTGGCGTTGTTGAACAAAGATTAAAAGGTGAGCAAAACCGTCTCTATACAGGTGCAAATTGCCAATAAGTCCTACCCTTTAAAGGTAAAAGAGGATCAGGTGGAAGTCTTACAAGAGGCTGCTAGAAAAGTTTCCGAGCAGTTAAAGACCTATCAAACCTCCTTCAACTTAAAAGAGCCACAGGATATTTTAGCGATGTGTGCGTTACAACAAGCTGCAGATATTATTACATCGAACGGCCATAGAGAAAAGAAAGAACAGGAAATTGCCAATGAGCTTTCCAAAATTTCTGAAATGGTGAATGCTTTCGGGCCCGATAATCAATAGTTCTTCGTTCTTTGATCATCACCCAATTAAGGGATCTAAAATATTAGAAGATCCGCATACCATTCTGGTTGCAGATTAAAATCAACATTCAAACACTTAGGAGGCATTTTGCGTTGCCGATTGCATGTCTGAAAAGAAAGCATGAATCAGCGGGGTGTACTCCGACCCTACTATATGGGTTTTAATTCTCCCAGGGTGGATGCGGAGCTTCGTTATCAAGCAATAATTGTCGCAAGACAAATCACTATATAAACAAACAATAATTAAATTATGGAACCAATATCTATCATATTAGGACTAGCGGGACTGGCAGTAGGCGGAGTATTAACCTTCATCGTAACAAGAAAAAGCAACAATGGTATTGTTGAAGCTGCTGAAGAAAAAGCAAAAGCAATTGTTAAAGAAGCAGAAGCAAAAGGTGAATTATACCTGAAAGATAAAACGATGGAAGCGAAAGATCGCTTTTATCAAATGAAGACAGAGCACGAAAAGCATATCACTGAAAAAGATAAAACTATTCTTGCTGCTGAAAACAGAATCAAACAAAAAGAGACAACGCTCAATCAACAGTTAGAGCAAAGCAAAAGAAAGCAAGCGGAGATTGATACAATTCAAACTAATTTAAACGGACAGTTAGAAGTAATCAATCGTCGTAAAGAAGAATTAGAAAAGGCACATCAGAAGCAAGTTCATGCATTAGAAAAAATTGCAGGACTATCAGCGGAAGATGCAAAAGCACAACTAGTAGAAGCGTTAAAAGCAGAGGCAAAAACTGAAGCGATGTCGTTTATTAAAGACACTATCGACGAAGCAAAACTAACGGCTAACAAAGAAGCAAAGCGTATCGTAATTCAAACTATACAGCGTGTAGCAACAGAGCATGCCATTGAAAATGCAGTAACTGTTTTCCATATTGATAATGATGAAGTAAAAGGTCGTGTTATCGGTCGAGAGGGACGAAATATTCGTGCGTTAGAAGCGGCAACAGGAATTGAAATTATTGTTGATGATACTCCAGAAGCAATCATCCTTTCAGGCTTTGATCCGGTAAGAAGAGAGTTAGCACGTTTGGCATTACATCAATTAGTTTCCGACGGACGTATTCACCCTGCTCGTATTGAAGAAGTAGTAACGAAAGTTCGTCGTCAGTTAGATGAAGAAATTATTGAAATTGGTAAGCGTACAGCTATCGATTTAGGAATACATGGATTAGCACCTGAGTTAATTCGTATGGTAGGTAGAATGAAATATCGTTCTTCTTACGGACAAAATTTATTACAGCACTCGCGTGAAGTAGCGAACCTTTGTGCATTAATGGCTGCGGAGTTAGGCTTGAATGTGAAGTTAGCGAAGCGTGCAGGTTTATTACATGACATTGGTAAAGTTGCCGAAGAAGATACAGAACTTCCACATGCTATTGCAGGGATGAAGATGGCGGAGCGTAGTAAAGAAAATGCGGAAGTTGTTAACGCGATTGGTGCCCATCACGATGAGATAGAAATGACGAGTATGATCTCTCCTATCGTTCAGGTTTGTGATGCTATCAGTGGTGCTCGCCCTGGTGCTCGTCGTGAAATTGTTGAGCAATACATGAAGCGTTTGAAGGAAATGGAAAATCTTGCTCAAGGATATAAAGGCGTTGAAAAAGCATTTGCTATTCAAGCGGGTCGTGAGTTGCGTGTGATTGTAGAAAGTGAAAAATTAGATGATAAAGCAACTGAGCGATTATCGTTTGATATCGCTAACCGCATTCAAACAGAAATGACGTATCCAGGTCAGGTAAAGGTGACTGTTATTCGTGAGACGAGAGCAGTTAACTATGCAAAATAATAACTGAAAATACAGTTCTGTTCTTTTAACAAACCTTCGATAATCATGAAAATTATTACCGTAGTGGGCGCTCGTCCTCAATTCGTAAAAGCGGCAGTAGTAAGTCGTGAATTGAAAAAACATGCTGCGGTAACTGAACTAATTATTCATACAGGTCAGCATCACGATGCGAATATGTCGGATGTTTTTTTCGAAGAGATGGATATTCCTAAACCTGCCTTTCATTTAGGTATTCATGGCTTAGGTCATGGTGCTATGACAGGACAAATGCTGGAAGGAATTGAGAACGTTTTAGTGCAGGAAAAACCCGATTATGTTTTAGTATATGGTGATACCAATAGTACATTAGCAGGAGCATTGGCTGCTTCAAAACTATTGATTCCTGTCGCTCATGTTGAAGCAGGATTGCGTTCGTTTAACATGGCGATGCCTGAAGAACAAAACAGAATACTCACCGATCGTTTATCGAAACTGCTCTTCTGCCCTACGCAAACAGCCATCGATAATTTAAAGAAGGAAGGTTATCCGTTTCAAAATAAAATTTTATTATCGGGTGATGTCATGCAGGATGCTGCGATGTATTATGCGGAGAATTCGGCTGCGCGTTCAACTGTTTTTAAAACCCTAGACGTTGCCGACTTTGTTCTTTGCACCTTACATCGAGCAGAAAACACCAATGATATTAGTCGATTAAAAGCAATCATTAATGCGCTTGAAAAAATTAATCAAGATCGAAAAGTGGTTTTACCATTGCATCCACGCACGCAAAAGATTATGAAGGATGCAGGATTGCATACTTCACTAACAATTATTGACCCTGTGGGTTACTTTGATATGCTTGAACTCTTGAAGCATTGTACATTGGTGATGACGGATAGCGGCGGATTACAAAAAGAAGCTTTTTTCTTCAGCAAATATTGCGTGACTTTGCGCGACGAAACGGAATGGGTGGAATTAGTAAATGGCGGATTTAATTTCTTAGCTGGTGCCAATGAAGAACTGATATTAAGTGCATATTCAAAAGCATTAAATACGAATGCTGATTTTACTGTTGATTTATATGGTGGTGGAAATGCCGCTCAAAGAATTGTTCAAGAGCTAATTCATAATTAATTGCCAATGCGGTTTTTAATTTTAACTCAGTATTATCCTCCAGAAACAGGAGCGCCTCAAAATAGACTAAGTGGATTGGCGCGTGAGTTAAAAGCCTTGGGACATGAAGTAGTGGTACTGACAGCTATGCCTAACTATCCAGCAATGGAAGTTCATTCTTCCTATAAAGGTTTGCGTTATATGCTGGATGAATTTGAAAATACAGAAGTGCATCGTTCATGGATTTACGTGAGTAAGAATCGTTCGATTGTTTCCCGACTTTTAAATTATTTTTCATTTACCTTTTCATCAATAGTTTATTCGAGTAAAATCAAAGGTCATTTTGATTATTTGATGGTGGAATCCCCTCCTCTCTTTTTAGGAATAAGTGCTTGGTGGATTAGCAAACGGAAAAAGGCTAAAATGGTTTTTAATGTCAGCGACTTATGGCCTGAATCGGCGGAAAAATTAGGCGTTATTGAAAATCGTTTCTTTTTAAAAATGGCCACTCTTCTCGAAGAATGGCTTTATAAAACCTCCTATAGTATTACAGGACAAACTCAAGGTATCGTTCAAAATATTATAACGCGTTTTCCGAACAAAATGGTTCATTGGTTACCTAATGGAGTAGATGAATCAATCTTTCAGATTAAAAAGGATACATCGATACGCTCGAATTTGAATTTTGAAAAGGATGATTTTTTAATCATGTATGCTGGGATTATCGGTATCGCGCAGGGGTTAGATGTCATTCTGGATGCTGCTAAATTAATTCCTGCTGAAAGTAAAGTCATGTATTTATTGTTAGGCGATGGTCCAGAAAAACAGCGGTTGATGCAGCGTGTATCTGACGAGAAAATTCAACGAGTGAAATTTTTGGAATTAGTTAGTCGTGAAGTGGTTCCTTCCTATGTAGATGCGATTGATGCAGCTGTAATTCCTCTGAAGAAAATGGATTTGTTTTTGGGGGCAATTCCATCTAAGATATTCGAAAATGCTGCATTAGGTAAGCCTTTGCTTTTATCTGTGGATGGAGAGGCACGCAAATTATTTATTGATGAAGGCAACGCCGGTCTTTATATAGAGCCCGAAAATTGTCAAATGCTTGCTGATGCTTCCTTACAGCTTGAGCGAAATCCTGAACTGGCTAAGTCAATGGGTGATAATGGAAAAAATTATGTACAAAAGTTTTTTATGCGTAAAAACATCACGAAGGAATGGCTCAATACTTTAAATTAGTCCAACTATTTAAACACAAATCAAAATGCAACAACAATTCACTACAAATACAGTAAAAAATTGGCTACTGCTCGTTTCTGTATTTTGTTTTTCGTTTGCATTAAAAGTGTCTGTCGTCTCTTGGGTTGCGATTGGCTTAATTACTTTATTTAACAAAGAGCAACGATCGCAATTAGTATTGAACTTCAAAAAAGAAAAATATTTATGGCTTTTCCCTTTTTTATATTTGATGCATTTAGTGGGATTATTGTGGACAAGCAATTGGTCGCAGGCCGGTCTTGATTTGCAAATTAAAATGACCTTACTTTTATTGCCAGTCATTTTTTCTTCTTTTTATTTGGATGAATTATTATTGAATAAAATAAGACGTTATTTTATTGGTGGTGTTTTGCTTTCTTGTCTTTTGCTTTTATTTGTTGCTTTGAAGAAATTTACTACTCAAGGAAATATTACTGTCTTTTTCTATTCTGAATTGTCGAGTGCAATTATGCATCCCACTTATTTTAGCATGTACCTGAACGCGGCCATGTTATTTGTTTTTCATGAAATTTTATTATCCTCTCATCGACGCACTATTTGGATGGGGGCTGCGGTAATGATAATTCTGTTTTTATTTACCGTTCTCCTTTCGGCTCGTACAGCAGAGGCCACTGCTTTTATTTCCATAATAGTAATGGTTTTCCTTTATTGGCGACGAAAAGCAGGATTTCGTTTTGTATATCCCTTGTTGGTGGTTTTGAGTGTAACTGCACTATCTCAATTGATTTTGTTAAAATACAGCAACCGCTTTGCGCAAGTAGAAAATGCCATTCAGTCGAAACAGCATGTTACTGAAACTTCATATAATAGTACTACAGGACGATTAGAAATATGGAAAGAAGTATTTTCAATTTTACCTGATTATTGGTTGTTAGGAACTGGAACCGGCGATGTAAAAGATGTCTTGAATCAGACTTATCATCAACATAACTTTGCCTATGGATATGAAAAGTCACTTAATGCCCATAATCAATATCTTCAAACGTTCTTGGCAATAGGAATTGTTGGATTACTATTATTTATCTTAACGATTAAAATTCCTTGGTTGATGCGTAATGCGTATCATCCCTTACTATTGATGTTGTTATTTATTTTTGCACTGAATTGCATCACGGAGTCGATGCTTGAAGGACAGCGTGGAGCCATCTTCTTTGCACTCATGATTAGCATCTTCGGTAGAAAAGTAGAATCAAGTTAAATTAGCAACTGTGAAGCAAATTTTCAAATTTTCAAATTAGCACATTAACCCATTAACCCATTAGCAAATTAAACTATGTCTCTCATCCCCTTCGCCCCTCCCCGTATCGACGATGAAATTGTCAATGAAGTTGTAGCTACCTTACGTTCCGGTTGGATTACCACGGGTCCCAGAACAAAGCAATTTGAAAAAGAATTGTCGGCCTATAACGGGAATGACTTTACGTTGTGTTTAAATTCCGCTACAGCCGGGTTAGAAGTAATGCTTAAATGGTTTGGTGTTAAAGAAGGCGATGAAGTTATTTTGCCAGCATATACCTATTCTGCCACTGCAAATGTGGTGATACATTGCGGTGCTACTCCAGTGTTAGTGGATGTAAATGCCCATGATTTTAATATCAATGTAGCGAATATCCGAATGGCCATCACTTCAAAAACAAAAGTGATTATGCCCGTTGATATTGCAGGCTATCCTTGTGACTATACCGCTATCATGGAATTAGCAAACGAGGCTGAAATAAAATCGAAGTTTATAGCTGATGGAGAACATCAGAAAATGCTAGGACGTATCATGATTTTATCTGATGCTGCACATTCGCTTGGAGCATTTTACAAAGGAAAGCATACGGGTGTTTGGGCAGATGCAACCGTTTATTCTTTTCATGCTGTAAAGAATTTAACTACTGCCGAAGGTGGTGCCATTGCGTTGAACTTCCCTGCTCCATTCAATAATGAAGAGATCTATAAGTATCTATGTATATTCACACTTCATGGTCAGAATAAAGATGCATTAGCAAAAATGCAAAAAGGCAATTGGCGATATGATATTATTGAAGCAGGATATAAGTGTAATATGACGGATTTGATGGCCGCTTTTGGTTTGGTTGAATTAAAGCGATACGATAATGATACGCTTAAAAAACGAAAATCAGTTTGTGAGTATTACTCAAATCATTTTAAGCAGTTTACATGGGCGCAGCTTCCGCCACTTCAAACGAATGATGCAGAAACTTCTTATCACTTGTTTGCGCTCCGAATTCACGGTATTACAGAAACTCAACGCGATGCAATAATTCAAAAAATATTTGATGCCGACGTAAGTGTCAATGTGCATTTTATTCCATTGGCAATGTTGTCATTTTATAAGAATAGAGGGTACAATATTGCTGATTACCCGGTAACTTATGATAATTATAGCCGCGAAATTTCACTTCCTGTGTTTTATGATTTAACGGAAGAGATGCTTAAACGGGTAGTCGATGCCGTTACACAAGCTGTTGAAACGACGATCGCCTAATAAGTATGATAAAGCGCTTGTTTGATTTATTAATCACGATTCCATTACTTGTAATGGTTATGCCTATTTTACTTCTGATATCTTTATTGATTAAGGTGAATAGCAAAGGCCCAGTGTTTTACCTGCAAACAAGAGTGGGTTTGAATAGCCAAGATTTTAAAATATTCAAGTTTCGTACAATGCACATCAACGCGGATAAAGCAGGATTGCTAACGGTAGGTGGTCGTGATCCTAGGGTCACGCCTATTGGATATTACTTGCGAAAATATAAACTCGATGAATTACCTCAGTTAATTAACGTTGTGTTAGGAACCATGAGTTTAGTAGGTCCACGGCCAGAAGTTAGAAAGTACGTGGAGCTCTATAATTTGGAACAACAAAAAGTACTTACTGTTAAACCAGGTATCACCGATTACGCATCCATTGAATATTCTGAGGAAAATGATTTACTTGCCAAGTCCAACGACCCAGAAAGGACATATATTGAGGATATTATGCCCGCTAAACTTTTACTCAATCAGCAATATATTACCGAAAAAAGTCTGATTACAGATGTGAAAATTATTTGGAAAACATTCACAAAAATTATTGCTCATTAAACAAAGCAATCATCTGTGCCAGTTCATCCACCTTATCAGTATCTCCTAACTTTTGATAGGAAAAAGATAAATTTCTAATCATTCGTAAAATCATATCACGATTACTGCAAGGATAATAATAACTATCCTGAGGTTTTAGATTTAAACGATTAACGAACACATCAATATCGTTTCTTCCGAATACCGTTCCTTTACTAAACGGATTAATGTAAAACAACACATTTTTTTTATTGATTTGTTCCTGTTCGTCGAGTCCACAATAAGCCAATATGAAGTGCTCCGGTAAATTCACGCCATAAATGGGTAATCCTAACAGTTGAGCAATGGTCAGATAAATGATTCCTAACGTTAATGGGTTACCTTTTTTACTTTCTAAAACAATATTAATAAATGAATTTTGAGGAGCTTGATAATTGGCAGTGTTTCCAGTAAAATTATAATTGGTAAACAAAATATGATTGAGAATATTGATAATTTCCAATGCTGTTAAATTCTCATTCAGTTCTAACCAGATTTCTTTTTTTATTTGTTGCATTTGTTCTTGGATGCGTGATACATCCATATCTGGATATTGATATCGTGCAACCAATAAAGCGCCCTCAAACAATTGTTCATCGTTTGTGTGAATCCATAATTTCAAATCTTCCAATAAATTCTCGAATTGAATACGGTGAACAATGCCTTCGATGCGTTGCTGCAAAACAGCATCAAATGCATGCGACCAGGCATCTTCTAAAAAAGGAATAACCTCACGACCAAGACTGATTAGCTTTTCTTGAATATGATTATAGACTTCCTTGTCCGAATCGTCTAAAAGACTGATTAAAGCTCTTACCTCGTTATCGTTAATGGGTGTATTCATATTTACAATTTTATGGCTTTTACAGTTTGGGTGCAACTTGTTCCTTTGATAATTTTCAACCGATGAATGTTCAATTTGTCATTTTTGAATTAGGGGTTATCACTTATTTATTTCAAAATTTAAACGGGTTTGGAACCCTATTGAAAAATTCACGTTCAACGACCTGTAATTTTTATTGCCATGAACAAACAAATACAGGAATTAAAAGTGCCAGCGCACTTACAAGACAAGTTTGAAGAAGAAATTAGAGTGGAAATAATCCGCCAGCAAACAGAAGATGAACTTCGAACACAAGCTGTTTATCAAGAGTTTTTTAAGCAGTTCAATCCCCACTCTGTAGATTCATTTATAAAAAATTATGCTCGTCGAAAGGCCTTATACCTAACACGTGGACAAGATTATTTAAATCTGCAGGAGCAGAAAGATTTAAAGTATAAAATGCTTGCGGAAGAAGCATTGTGGGCTATTCAACAAAAGAAACTGTTCAACTTGCAATGTCAATGGCGTGCAGAGCAAGTAAAGTTAAAAGGCGTAGAACATACCACTCAATTTCTAACATTCGGAACGAATATACAGCATTGTCCATTTATTAGTCCAGTTAGTAGAGCAGAATTGGAGTTGTTCGTAAAGTTTTTAAAATCAGGGCAAGCCAACCAAGTTTTTGGATACGAAAATTGGCAGGATTACGATGCATTTAAAGCGGAGTCGGACGAATGTTACTTTCCGGGCATAGACGGTCCGTTAGAGTCACGTATGCCTGCATGGTATAGGTTTTTTGATGAGCACATGGGAACAGGCTATTTTCTGACACTTCCTGATTACAGAGGAGAAAAGGAATTGAAATACCGTTCTGCTGCTCGCAAGCAGCAATTGCAAACGATTAAAAATTGCGAGTCTAAAAAGTTGAAAGACAACCGACCTTTTCTAAGTATATTCGATACAACAGTAGTTGAATCATTTGTGAAAAAATTTGAGGACAAACGTACATTGAAATATTGCAAGGCGGTTGAAGAATTTCAAACTCAAATGGACGATAATATTGAATTAGATGATGCGTTGGAAACATTGCGATTAGCAGGAATAAAAGTGGCTGTTCGTGCAAATTCAGATTGGAAAGATGCCATTATAGATGCAGCTCGCCAATATGAACTAAGCCAAATTGCAGATGCTTTAACCGCAGTACATCAAGAATACGTTTTTCGCTTAGAAAACGGAATTAACTTCCCACAAAGTATAATCGACAAAAAGAGAGAAGAATACACATACACTTTGAGTGATCTTGCTAAAAGTCAGATTTTATTAGGAAGGAAAATTTTAGGTGAAGAGCAGAATATGAATTTCTAATCGACATATAGTTAAATGAAAATCCCGAGGTAAACTCGGGATTTTTTTGTTTGCTTCCATTAGGTGTTTTTTATTGCGTTTGACCTAATGGAAATTGATTTTTAATGCTTGAAACTTATATTTAATAAATATTATTTGCTAATATTGACTTATTAAATATATGTAATGAAAAAACTACTTGTCTTTCTATTGCTAATTCTAAGTCATCCTTCCTTTTCCAGCAATCTACTTGGAGGCGAAATTACTTGTCGCAATATAAATGGTTTAATGTACGAAACTACCTTGACTATCTATAGGGATACAATATCTGGTAATTTACCTTTGAATTATACTATTACTTATTGCGACTCTGTTGATACAGTTATTGCAACACATATTGTTGCAACAACAAATGGGTTGCTTCAATGGAATGGATATAAATCATATAAATATATAGATACAATTAACTTTGCAAGTTGCGGTACTTTTTGGGTTTCTGCACGAGATTGCTTTCGAGATACTATTATCAATATAGCTAATTCCACTAGTTATGGAATGTACATCGATTGTATGGTGATGGTTGATGGTAGTAATTCTACACCGAACTTTTTGTCTGTTCCCATAACAATCGCACAACTTAATCAATCATTTTCATATAATACAACTCCTTATGATCAAGATGGAGATTCGCTTTCTTGGGAATTATGCACCCCTGAAGACTTATATACAAGTCCTGTAACAGGCTTAAATTATATAATTCCAACTCCTTATACTTATCCTTCTTCAAATATTTTATATCCATTTCATATCGACACTTTAACTGGAGATATTCTGTTTAAACCAAATTTAGCCGGTAAATTCCAAATAGCTGTTAAAATAAATGAATGGAGAAATGGAGTATTAATTGGCTATGTAAAAAGAGATATGGTTTTGAACGTTGTGCAAAGTTCAAATGTTCCTAATCAAGTATATTGTCAAATGTATACTGCTGCAGCATCAACATCCTATTGGTATCAAGGTACACAAACCCCTACTTGGTTCCTTACTGTCCCGCAGTTGTTAACTTTACATTTTAATGCTTTTGATACTATTACTCATTCCACACCAGATTGCTTTATATATGGGTCTGCCTTAATAAATACATCTGCTTGGACTTTAGGAGGTGGAGCTAATGATTGGTACGATAGTTATTTTTATTTTCCAGCGTCAAGTATGACATTAAGGGACAATCCCTATTTTATTACTTTTAGAATTGAAGATTATTATGGAGTTTTTAAGTTTTATAAGGATTATACTTTCCGAATATTTGTAACAAATACCAGCACCGGCATTGATGAAATCAATAACGAAACAAAATCTGTTTATTTAAAATCAATAGATATGCTTGGTCGAGAAAAAGACCCTAACTTACCTGGTTTTAGAATTGATTTGTATAGCGATGGTACAACAAAAAAGGTGTTTAGAGGGGAGTGAAGATTACTTCAGTATAATAAAATCCCGAGATAAACTCGGGATTTTATTGTTTGATTTTAAAAAATTGCTTCAAAATTAATGTTTACTTGAGGCTATTGGTCTCTGAGGTTCGCGAACGGCGAATGGCCGAGTTTCGAGTCCCGAGGTATCGAGATTAACCACCCCCACTTTGTTTTATTTTTTTTCTATTTCCCTACCGCCTTAAACTTCTGAATGGCGTTTCTTGTAAAGTCAGTTTTAAACCTCTCCCTACCTCTCCAAAGGAGAGGAGTAAATTATCATAAGTCTCTCCTTCGGAGAGATTTAGAGAGGTCAGTAACTATTCGAATATCGATGTTTTATTAATATCACTATTTCCCTACCGCCTTAAATTTCTGAATGGCGTTTCTTGTAAAGTCAGATAAAACTAATTTTCCACTCATGCCTGCGCGTTCTATTAATAATTCGTCCCAGTTTTCTGTTCCTTCCCACATGATTTTTTTAAGCATGCTCATTGCCTCCGGATTGCTCGAAGATAATTTAGTTGCAAGCGTATTAATCGCGGCATCCATTTCTTCTGCGCTATTATATAAATGTGCATATAAGCCTTTTTCTTTTGCCCATTCTGCCGAATGAAAAGATCAACCAGCTGCTGCTCGGCTGGATGGGCCCTGGCATCGCGCAGCAAATCGCCTTGGTGCTGGGCTTCACTTTGGTGGGCGGCTTGATCGGCTTGCCTTTGTCACTGGTCCAAACCTTTGGCGTAGAGCAGCGCTTTGGCTTCAACAAAATCACCCCGCGTCTGTGGTTGGCCGACATGGCCAAAGGCCTGCTCTTGGGCCTGGTCTTGGGCGTGCCTTTGCTGTGGCTGATGCTCT
>JBJTMY010000059.1:0-10091 GCA_046073825.1 Bacteroidota bacterium | reverse complement strand
GGTACAACTTATTCAGACCATAGTTGGCCGTGCCGTATTTCTGGATATAATAATCTAGGGGTTTTAAAAGTCGGATAAATGCTATTCCGCACTCGTGATGAAGAGAATCGCTCATGGCTGTTTTCTAAGGAGCAAACTTACAACAATGAACGATGATTACCATAAATTTTTAGGATTTATTCTTCGATAAATTGTTCGGTGGCTAATTAATCTCCTTCAAAGCAAAACCTTGCTTGCTTAAAAACATTTAACCGTCCTTAATAAAAAATTCATTGAAGATTTGTGGTAATTTCCCTACGTTTGCCCACATTATGAATATTTACAAATCATTCCCGTTTTTTATTGCCGTTGTTTTTGTTGTTTATGCCATTTCTTTATCAAGCTGCACAACAGAACCTGATTTAACAGGCGTTCCAGAAGTAAGTTATAACAACGACGTAAAAAGAATTCTATCGGCCAATTGTAACTTCGAAGGTTGTCATGGTGGTAATGGACATAACAAGGGTTCATTAGAAACCTATGAAAGTGTTATGTCGTTTGGAGAAGTTAAAGCTGGTGATGCGCACAGAAGTAAACTTTATCGTTTAATCACAGGTCGTAGTGGACCAAAGATGCCTCCTTCGGGATACAGTGAAGTTTCTGCTTCGGATATTAAAACACTGTATATTTGGATTGAGCAAGGAGCAAAAAATAATTAATTATGAAAAAAAATATTCTTTTCACCCTAATGCTAGGAATAATAGCTTTGAGTGGTTGTTACTATGATAACGTAGAAGAGTTACACCCTTATAATACCGATAAAGCATGCGGCGACACCAGCCTTACTACGCTTACTTACAATGCAAATGTAAGGTGGATTATTGAAGGTTCCTGCGGGACTACTGGGGCGCAAGGCAGCAACTGTCATGGAGCGAGCAGCTCACAAAGTTTCTCACTTGCTTCCTATTCTGATTTAAAGAATTGTGTAAATAGTCCTGTAAAAACGCTTTTACTCGATATAAAACAAACACCAGATGCAAACTCACCAATGCCTAAAGGGGGTGGTAAATTAACCGACTGTCAGATAAAAGTGGTTGAGAACTGGATTAATCAAGGAATGCTAGAAAATTAATTGTATGAAAAAGAGCGCTGCACTACTCGCGATAGTTGTTTTGATGGTTTCGTTGACAACAAACGCACAAGATAAAAACTGGAAGACGGATAATAGTGACACATCTAAATTTTCTAAAACGTTTTATAATTCACGTTTGATAAATTTTCATACAGTGGAAGTTTGCAATAAACGTACAATGGAATTACGTATCTCTCATCGCTTTGGAGCAATTAATGGCGGACCTCGCGAAGCATGGGGTTTAGATGGAGGTGCGAATATTCGTATTGGCCTTGATTACAGTTTAGATGGCCGTTTGATGGTGGGCATTGGACGTTCCTCTTTTCAAAAAATGTATGATGGCTTTGCTAAATATCGTTTAGTTCGCCAAACAAAAGATGGCTCTACTCCGGTAAGTGTTACCCTTTTTTCTAGTGCTTACTACATTCATTTAAAAGACCCAAACAAAACAGCAAACGGTTTCGACAAATATGAATACAGTCCTTGGAGTCGCTATTCATTTACCCACGAAATTATTGTAGCGCGCAAGTTCAATGATAAATTTTCTTTGCAAGTTGCTCCTTTCTTTATCCATTATAACTTAGTCGATAAAATTACAGATCGCAATGATGTTTATGGAGTAGCGTCAGCACTTCGTTATAAAGTAGCCAAGCGTTTTGCTATCACTGCTGAATATGGTTTATGCTTGAATAATTATACGCGTGATACTTATTATAACAGCATGGGAATCGGATTTGAAATTGAAACGGGTGGACACGTTTTTCAAGTACACTTTACCAACTCAACAGGCATTACCGAAAATCAGTATTTACCTTTTACGAATACAAAATGGACGAATGCAGGAATTCGTTTAGGATTTAATTTAACAAGAGCATTTAGCTTATAAGAATTTTATAAAAAGAATTCTTTCTGCATACTTAACCATTCAAGAGCGGTTCCATTCAGGAGTCGCTCTTTTATAGTATCCTCGTACGGCATCGATTCAATAAGTTTACCTGGCTCTAATTCTCCTAACGGGAAAGGATAATCTGTTCCTAAGGCTAACTGATTTGGTCCCATTAAATTCAAAAGGTAGTCGAGTTTAAGTGGATCGTGCACGAGTGTATCGAGATAAATTCTATTTAGATATTCTCTTGGATTCACTTCATTGTGCACCGCTACTAAATCGGGGCGCACATTAAATCCATGTTCTATTCGTCCAATAGTTGCGGGGAAAGATCCTCCACCATGTGCGAAAGCGACTTTTAATTTTGGTAATCGTTCGAATACTCCTCCGAAAATCATGGAGCAGATAGCAAGTGATGATTCAGCAGGCATTCCTACAAGCCAAGGCAACCAATACTCTGTCATTTTTTCTTTGGCCATCATATCCCAAGGATGAACAAAAATGGCGGCATTCATTTCTTGTGCTGCTTGAAAAAAAGGAAACAACTCTGGTGCATTCAAATTCCATTCATTCACATGCGAACCAATCTGAACTCCTTTCAAACCGATTTTCATACAACGTTCTAATTCTTTAATGGCTAACTCCGGATGTTGAAGAGGAACAGTTCCTAATCCTACAAAACGCTTAGGGTAACGGTGAACGATATCCGCTAAATGGTCATTCAAGAACATACTTAAATCGAGCACGTCCATTGGCTTTGCCCAATAACTAAACATCACTGGAATTGTACTTAACACTTGCACATCAACATGATGGTGATTGCATTCCTGAATTCTTTTTTCTGGATCCCAACAGTTATCTTGTATCTCACGAAAAAACTTATCATCCATCATCATTCTTGCGCAACAAGGTTTATGATGATCTAAATTGATGAATCCTCCATAGCCATATTTTTCTTTGAAATTAGGAAGGTGTTCCGGAATAATATGCGTATGAATATCGATTTTCAACATCGGATAAAAGAAGAATTAAATAAGTTGGTTTGTTCGCACGAAGTTAATCATTTAAAGAAATTATAAAAAGTAATGATGATTCGTTTTTCTGTTGGATAAAAAATAAAAAAGGCCCATCCGAAGATGAGCCTTTCAAAAAAATGAATTCGATTAAATATCAAACTTGATTCCTTGTGCCAATGGTAAGGCAGTTGAATAGTTGATAGTATTTGTCTGGCGACGCATATAGATTTTCCAAGAGTCAGAACCTGATTCACGTCCACCGCCTGTTTCTTTTTCTCCTCCGAAAGCACCACCAATTTCAGCACCTGATGTTCCAATGTTTACATTAGCAATTCCGCAATCAGAACCTTCGTGCGATAAAAATGCTTCTGCTTCTAACATATCGCGCGTGAACACAGACGATGATAATCCTTGAGGAACATTATTATTTATTGCAATCGCTTCTTCAATCGTAGAATATTTCATGATATAAAGAATTGGAGCAAATGTTTCTTCTTGAACAATATGATAATGATTCTCTGCTTCAATCACACAAGGAACTACGTAACATCCACTTTCATAACCTGCACCTGACAATACTTCTCCACCGGTGATTACTTTTCCACCTTCTTTCTTTGCTGCTTCAATAGCATTCACAAAATCATTCACCGCACCTTTATCAATCAACGGACCTACTAATGTTTTAGCATCTAACGGGTGGCCTATACGAATTTGCTTATAGGCATTTACTAATTGCGTTTTGAAGGTTTCGTAAATAGATTCATGAATAATCAAACGACGAGTAGAAGTACAACGTTGTCCGGCAGTACCTACTGAACCAAACAATACAGCGGTCATCGCCATTTTCAAATCTGCTTTTTCAGAAAGGATAATTGCATTGTTACCTCCTAACTCTAATAACGAACGACCTAAACGTTCTCCAACAATTTTACCTACGCGTTTACCTACACGTGAACTTCCTGTTGCAGAGATTAATGGAACACGTTTATCTGCAAGGAAATTATCTCCTACATATTTAGAACCTCCAGCAACAAGGTTTAACACCCCTTCTGGAACCTCATTTTCTTTTAATACATCGGCTATGATATGATGAACGGCAATTGCACATAACATGGTTTTCGAGCTTGGCTTCCAAACTACCGTATCACCACAAACCATTGCAAGCATTGCATTCCAGCTCCATACGGCTACAGGGAAATTAAATGCAGAAATAACTCCTACAATTCCTAGTGGGTGATATTGCTCGTACATACGATGGCGAGGGCGCTCACTATGCATGGTTAATCCGTATAACTGACGCGACAATCCAACCGCAAAATCACAGATATCAATCATTTCTTGCACCTCTCCTAAACCTTCCTGATAGATTTTACCCATCTCGTAAGAAACCAATTTTCCTAATGGCTCTTTGTACTGACGCAAGCGATCACCAATTTGACGAACCACTTCACCACGCTTAGGCGCAGGCACCATTCTCCATTTTTCGAATGCCGACTGAGCAGTAGCAATTACTGCTTCATAGTCATCAGCAGTTGCCTGATTAACTTTCCCGATTAATGCCCCATCCGAAGAAGAATAAGACTCAATGACTTCACCTGTTGTATTAAACCACTGAGTTCCAGTACATGCACCATTGTTAATGTCTTTGATACCCAGTTGTTGAAGCATTTCTTGAATGCCAAAATCGTTTGCGCTCATAGCTATTTTAAATATTTGTGCAAAGGTACAAAACCGATTGTTATTATAGCATGGTGTGAATTTAATGACCTCGTTTTCTCAATCATAACCTCAATTGAACGGTTCAGTAATAATTGTTGACTGGTATCGATATTTTTCCGACTTTTAACCTCCCAAAACCTAATTACTTACCTTGAAAAGTAAAGAAGTTGTTTGAGTACAATGAACAACCCCAATTTACTTTTTTAAATCATTTGAATTATGAAAAAAGTGCTGTTACTGATTGCTTTCTTTTTTCTCCTTGCTATTCCTACCACTTTCGCTCAAGGTCCGCAACTGAATGTTACCTCAGCTGATGTTGTTTGCCCTGCTAGTGGATGTCAGCAGATTGCTTCTTCAGTGGTAATTACCAATGCAGCTCCCAACGTAACTATTGATGGGGCTTCTATATTCTTTTACTCTGGATATACTCCAGCACAAGATTCTCTTTCGTTTACTCCTATGTTTGGAATTACTAGTACATGGAATCAAACTACTGGAGTATTAACACTGCATGGTACTGCAACAGTAACACAGTATCAACAGGCCTTGCAAACAGTAGTCTTGTGTAATCGCACTTCAAATTTCGTAACAGGATATCGTACGATCATTTATGTATTAGGAGATTTATTATATAATCCCGTAAATCAGCATTACTATAAATTAATACAATCAGCAACACCCGTATCATGGACCACTGCTGTTGCGAATGCAGCGGCTACCAACTACCTTGGATTACAAGGTTATTTGGTAACCATTACGGATGCGCAGGAAAACGGATTTATTAGTCAGCTGGTAAATGCAAACACTTGGATTGGAGCCAGCGATGCCGCAGTAAGTGGCGTTTGGCGCTGGGTGACAGGTTGTGAAGGATTAGAAGATGGAGGTCAAGGAAGACACTTTTCGAATGAAGTGAATTTTGGTTGTACATCGAGTACAGGAACAGGTACTTCAGTAGCAGGGAATTATCAAAACTGGGCCGTTGATGAACCCAATGGTTGTCCGGGAGAAGATTATGCCCATTTATTTTATTACGGATTATGGAACGACTATAGTAACAGCGGAGCATCAGTAACCAATTACATTATCGAATATGGTTGCATGCCAGGCGATCCATTTGTTCAGGCCTTTGATAGTATTGGTCTTTACGTAAATGACTCGATACATATACCAACCATCACCAGTAATTTACCAGTTTGTGATGGAAGTAGTGTGAACTTAACTGCTAGTGGAACTTATACTCCGAATGCAGTTTATTCGTGGACAGGCCCTAACGGATACACAGGAAATGCATCTACAACAACTATTAGCAATGTTACACAGAGCTTAAATGGAAATTATATCGTTCACATTACAGACAGCGCTTGTGTTACACAGAAGGCATTCAATTTAAATCAAGGACCGCCTATTTATTCGTCGCTGGTTAGTAAAACCGATGCGCTCTGCTATGGTGCAGCTTCTGGTACAATTACACAGATGGGTAATAATGGAGTTGGGCCATATACTTATTTATGGAACAACGGACAAACGGGAGCGACTGCAAATAATTTAGTTGCGGGAACCTACACAGTTACGGTAACAGATGCAATTGGATGTACTGCAAGTGAAAGTTATTCAATTGGAGAACCAACCGTACTTAATGCTAGCATCACTAATACTATTGATGTATCGTGTCAGGGGAATGATGGACAAGCAACCGTATCGGCTTCGGGTGGTACGGGTCCTTACACCTACTTATGGAACAGCGGAAGCACCAATGCTAACGGTACTGGATTAACGCTAGGAACTTTCACCGTAACAGTAACGGATGCGCATGGGTGTACTAAAATTGTAAATGGGAATTTATCCAGCATACCTGCTGTAACAGCTACCGCTACCGGAACAAATCCTACTATTTGTATTGGTCAATCAGCATCACTCGGCATTACTGCTGGAGGAGGAAAAGCGCCATATACTTATTTATGGAGCAGTGGCGGCACAGGGGCATCAACAGCTGTTAATCCGATCGTAACAAGTTCTTATACCGTTACCGTTACCGATGCTAACAATTGTACAGCGTCGTATAGTTACAGTGTAAATGTAAACCCTCCTATCACCACATCAACCAGTGGAACCAGTACTGTATGTAGCGGAGATCCGGTAACGTTAGGAGTAACTGCTAGTGGGGGAAATGGAAATTATTCTTATCAGTGGAGCACAGGAGCCAGTGGTACAAGCACTACAGTTAATCCTACAATTACTACTACCTATCACGTAACAGCAACAGACAACTGCGGCACACCAGCAAAAACCGACTCTGTTAAAATTACGGTGATTGATTATCCTACAGTGAAGTTTGGATATACACCTGATAAAGGGTGTATGCCTTTAGAAGTAACATTTTCTGATAGTTCGGCTACGGCAGCGGGATCTATTTACGCTTGGGATTTTGGCAATGGAGAAAATTCCAACGCGATAAACCCTAGCACCATCTACCCTGACTCTGGTTTATATACTGTAATACTTTCAATTACTACTCCGCAGGGTTGTACTGGAAGTGATACCATTGTGAATGCGATAGAATCGTATTCTACGCCTGTTGCAGATTTTACATTTGCACCATTAACGCCTTCCATTTTATTTAATAATGTAGATTTCACGGATAAATCGTTAGGAGTAGTAGATCAATGGAGTTGGATCTTTGGCGACTCACTTGGATTTGGAACCACCAATGCACCAAGCTTTACCTTTAATGAAGTAGGGAATTATGATGTTACTTTAATTGTTAGCAATCAATATCAGTGTAGTGATACCATTGTAAAAATAATTCCTGTTGTAAACGATTATTCATTCTACATACCTAAGGCATTTACGCCAAATGATGATGGTGTTAATGATGTATTAGAAATGTATGGTTTTAACTTCAGTAATTTTGAATTTAGAATTTACAATCGCCACGGACAATTAGTGAACGAAGCAGAGAAGAATCCACTATGGAATGGACGTGATTTAGAAGGCAACTTTCTACCTTCTGGTGTTTATGTTTACACGATTAAATTAAGAGAAACGCTGAACAATAAGCGTCACGAATATCAAGGAACAGTAACATTGATTCGATAAAAAGAAAGTTTGCTTTCCTAGTCAGTTGCCATTTTTACTCTTTCAGTAATAATCGGTTTATTTATAAATATTTAAAAATTACTTTTATAAAGCTAAAAATTTACCTGAGATTGAAGCGTTTATTACTAACTATTTTATTTGCATTGATATATGTAGCTGGTTTTTCTCAGCTAACAGTAACACCAGGATTAACCGCAACTCAGCTCGCTCAGAAGCTTGCCGGGGCTGGCGTGCAAATAAGTAATGCTACAATTACAGGACCTACTAATTATTATTCTTCGTTCACATCAACAGGAACCAATTTAGGTCTTGCATCTGGTATTTTATTGACAACAGGAAATGGTACAGTGGCAGTTGGACCTAATATATTTGAAGATGCAGGCACCATTGATACTAATTCGGGTGACCAGGATTTAGAAAATATTGTTGGCGTACCTACTTATGATGCTGCTGTTTTAGAATTTGATTTTATTCCTCAAAACGATACGATACAATTCAGATATGTTTTTGCAAGCGAAGAATATCCTGAATTTGTTTGTTCATCGTTTAATGATTTATTCGGATTTTTTATTTCTGGACCAGGAATAACAGGAACACAAAACATTGCTTTGATTCCGGCAACCACCACTCCCGTTGCTATCAATACGGTTAACAATGGTATTCCTGGACTCTATTCTGATCCTAATTTCCCTTGTAATAATACCTATCCCGCTTATTACGTTGACAATACCAATGGAGCAACTATTGAGTATGATGGCTTCACCACTGTATTAACAGCGTTAGCAGTTATTACTCCTTGTCAAACTTATCACCTAAAAATTGTAATTACAGATGCAGGTGATCCAGCCTATGACTCGGGGGTATTTTTAGAAGAAGGAAGTATGAGTGCAACACCAGTAGTTTATGCAGGTCCAGATGCCAATTATTGTACAAGTGCAATAGTTCCAGTGGGGAATACACCTACATCAGGCTGGACCTACTCTTGGTCACCAACAGCAGGTGTAGCAAATCCAAATGTTTCCAATACAAGTATTACCTTAAATAATTCTGGAGGAATTCCTGTTTCTTCTACTTATATTGTTACAGCAACCAACGGAACTTGTGTTTTACACGATACAATTGTGCTCACGACTTTACCAATTCCTTTTAGTTCATTCACACCCGTTAATACTGCATGTGCAAACGATACTATAACCGTGCAGTATACAGGAAACGCAAATAGTAATGCTATATATAATTGGAATTTTGGTGGAGCATCTATTGTGTCTGGCAGTGGTCAAGGCCCTTATCAAATTTACTATCCAAATGCCGGCACCTATCCATTAGCGCTAGGAGTTAATTATCTAGGTTGTCCATCGGCAACATCGAATGATACGATTACCATTAATGCAAGTCCTACTGCAAATTTTACGATACCAGACTCTGTTTGTGCGGGAGGTGTAGCAAATATTTTAAATACCAGCACAAATCCAAATGGGGCTCCTTACCAATGGAATTTCGGAACGGGTAATATTTTGTCGGGAAGTGGCGCAGGCCCTTATTCAGTACAATTTAATGCAGCAGGAAATTCGTCGGTATCACTTTTATTAGGAACTGGAACATGCTCTTCAAACATTAGCAAAAATATTTTTGTTAAGCCTCTTCCTATTGCTTCATTAACAGGACCAACATCTATTTGCACTGATGATACTATTCAAATAAACTTTAACGGAACAGCTGGTATTAATGCTAATTATCAGTGGAGTTTAGGAAATAATACAGCTATCAATAATCCGATTCTTCAAAGTGCGCAGTTATTACCAAATACTTTCGGTGCTGATTCAGTAAGATTAATAGTAAATGATTTGGGATGCTTAGATACTACCTATCATCACTTTCTGGTTTTCCAACAACCTGTAGCTAATTTCACAATTCCTGATTCAATTTGTGCGGGAGATTCTATTCGTTTAAATTTGGCGCTTCAATCAGGTTTAAATAATGCGACATACAATTGGCAGATAGCAGGCGGCAATCCAGCCCAATTTCAAAACACAACTGCTATTGCATCATCAATAAGTACAGCTGGCAATCACACAATTTCGTTACAAATAAACAACAATGGCTGCAGCGATCAGTATACAGATAGTATTTACGTTAATCCGTTACCGATAGTACAATTTACTGCAAGTAATGCTTGTGAAGGATTGCCTGTACAATTACAAAATCAATCGACTGTAAGTGGCGGAACAATACTCTCATCACAATGGAATTTCGGAGACAATCA
>JBJTMY010000058.1:0-2889 GCA_046073825.1 Bacteroidota bacterium | reverse complement strand
GATCAGATTGGAGCAAAAGTTTTTTCTAATGCATGCGGACCATGTATCGGTATGTGGGCGAGGGTAGGAGCAGAGAAGCAAGAGAAGAATACTATTATCCATTCATTCAATCGTAACTTCAAAGCACGTCAGGATAGTAATCCGAATACTTATGCCTTTGTAGCTTCTCCGGAAATTACAACAGCATTAGCTTTGGCGGGCGATTTAGGATTTAATCCTTTGACTGATACACTTACAAATGCTGATGGTGTTCAAGTGAAATTAGACGTTCCTAACGGCGATGAATTACCGACAAAAGGATTTGATGTAGAAGATGCAGGATATCAGGCGCCAGCTGCTGATGGTTCAAATGTAAAAGTAGAAGTTAGCGCAACAAGTGATCGCTTACAATTGTTAGATGCATTTGCGGCTTGGAATGGTGTTGACTATAAAGGTTTACGTCTGTTAATTAAAGCAAAAGGAAAATGTACAACAGACCATTTCTCTCCTGCTGGTAAGTGGTTAAAATACCGCGGACATTTGGATAACATCAGTAACAACATGTTAACAGGTGCTATCAATTTCTACAATGAAAAAGCAAACAATGTAAAGAACGGAATCAATGGTGAGTACGGTGAAGTTCCAGCGGTACAACGTGCGTACAAAGCTGCTGGTGTTGGTTCTATCGTTGTTGGAGATGAGAACTACGGAGAAGGATCAAGTCGTGAGCACGCAGCAATGGAACCTCGTTTCTTAGGAGTGAATGCTGTTTTAGTAAAATCATTTGCTCGTATTCACGAAACGAACTTAAAAAAGCAAGGAATGTTAGCATTAACATTTGCGAATCCTGCCGACTATGATAAAATTCGTGAAGACGATATGATTGACATTATTGGTTTAACAAGCTTTGCTCCGAACAAGCCATTAACTTTAGTGTTGAATCATAGTGATGGAAGTTCAGAAGAAATCACTGTGAATCATACTTACAACGAAAATCAAATTGAGTGGTTCAAAGCGGGTGGTGCATTAAACATCATTCGTTCTCAGATTGCATAATAGTTATATTCATAAAAGAAAATCCTGGCAGGAATGTCAGGATTTTTTTTGCGCATTATTTATTACATTCGCTCTACTTCAAAAAGTTTATAATGAATCATCAAGCAATAATAACTGCTCCTAAAAAAGTATTACGCTCTTGGGCGATGTACGATTGGGCGAACTCAGCGTATTCGCTGGTTATTACAAGTACATTGTTCCCTATTTATTTCAATGCTATTGCAACAGAGGATGGAAATAATGAGGTGACATTTTTAGGGCATTCATTTAATAGTGATTCATTACAGACTTATGCAATATCAGTTGCATTTCTAATTATTACTTTATTGTCGCCATTGTTATCATCAATGGCAGATTATAGCGGAAAAAAGAAAAAGTTTATGTTTTTCTTTAGTACGATGGGAGCAGTCTCTTGTTCCTTGATGTATTTTTTTACGGGAGTAGAAACAATTTATGTAGGAGTGTTTTGTTCGATGTTGGCTGCAATAGGGTTTGCAGGTAGTATTGTGTTTTACAACGCATTTTTGCCCGAAATTGCTGCACCTGATGATCAGGATAAGGTGTCTGCACAAGGATTTGCAATGGGCTATTTTGGTAGTTCTTTGTTATTGATTTTTTGTTTGACGATGGTTATGTTTCCTCAATGGTACGGAAATATTTCCGCAGGAATGGCAACACGTTTATCATTTTTATTGGTTGGATTATGGTGGTTCGGATTTGCTCAAATAACATTTAATAATGTTCCCGAAATAGCAGTGTCCAATAAAAATGAAAAGCAGCTTTTTTCAAAAGGATATCAGGAACTAAAAAAAGTATGGAGCGAATTAAAACACACTCCAAGATTAAAACGATTCTTGCTTTCCTTCTTTTTTTATAACATGGCCACACAAACGGTGATGTATGTTGCTACTTTATTTGGTAAGAGTGAATTAAAACTAAGTTCCGAAATTTTAATTGCTGTAATTCTTATCATTCAGTTTGTTGCTGTGCCAGGCGCATTTTTATTTAGTAAGCTATCGCAGAGATTCGGAAATATTGTTGCCCTAAGAATTTCAATTGTGTGTTGGACTATATTGAGCGTTGCTGCTTACTTCTGTGATAAAAAATACGGATTTGATGAGCAGACCTATTTTATTGTATTAGCTGGATGTGTTGGAATGGTGATGGGAGGAATACAGTCTTTATCACGCTCTACCTATTCCAAATTATTACCTGAAACAAAAGATCATGCTTCGTACTTTAGTTTTTATGATGTATGTGATAAAACTGGAACTGTAGTTGGGACATTTATTTTCGGATACATTAATGCCATTACAGGAAGCATGCGTAATTCCATTGTAGTTATTTCATGTTTGTTTTTTATTGGATTGTTTTTATTGAGTTGGGTGAAGATGGAGAATGAAAAAATATTTTTTAAGGAAGATAGAAATGTTTAATGTTTTGGTTTAAACGTTTGTAACCGACAATAAGCGTTTAATAACCGAATAATAAATTTCTACTTTGTATTTTTACTGAGGGGTGGGGCTGCCGTCCCCCCATGGTATTGGATGTTATTTTTGATAATAATTATCGATTTTTATCGATTAATTTTGCTGAATGTGCATATGTATTAAAGAATTTATTTTGCCAACGCTCAGGATTAATCATTGAATTATTTGATTCAAAGGCGGAATTTTTGAAAAGTGTTTTCGAATTTTAATTCAAATCTTTAATCGAGAAGCTTCGCAATCAAATCATCAAATCATCAAATTTTCAAATTGTCTCATCATCAAATTTTCAAATCAACATAAACGTTTGTAAATGATTAATAACCGAATAATAAATTTCTACTTTGTATTTTTACTGCGGGGTGGG
>JBJTMY010000057.1:0-8352 GCA_046073825.1 Bacteroidota bacterium | reverse complement strand
CCCGCACGCTCCGCTCTGATAGCATCACGATTCCAATCCATAGATGCACCTGGTCCACCCGGACATGGAGGATTACCCGGTCCACCACAAAGTGCATTCGTTGTATTATTCCAAGCTACTCCATCACGATAATCAAACAAGGCAACTCCATTTATAAATATCCCAATATTTCCTCCTGTAGTAGCGGTGGGTGTTCCTGTATTTTGAACAGGATTTCTTGAAATTTTAAATATCGCATTCTGACTGGTTGTGAGCGAAGGATTACCATCTAAGAATGGACCTGTAATATAAGAAGGAACACCATTGGCTCTTACATATACCCAATTTGTCGAGTATAAAACAGACTTCACATTCGCTGAGTCTGCATCTTGATTGGGCGTAGAGTTACCATTCACATAATGCCGACCTAAAACACCGTTGGTATTAATTAACCAAGAGGTAACTTCTGGTCCTTGTGCCATTGTTAATATTGCAACGAATGTAAATGCGGTAATTAAAATTGATTTTTTCATAGTTGATTTAGTTGGAAGTGTTCTTGGTTGACATCTTCAATTTAAACTTGCGGAACTAAGGATTGTTTTTTCTTAATGAATCTATTTGTTGCTTAGGATAAGAAAAACGTTTGTCGAATAAAAATTGCTTATCGCTCAGCGTTAATAAGAATGCAATTATATCGACTTTCTCATTCGAAGTTAAAGAATAAACAGAAGTTAATTTAGGATTCATCAAGGAGTTTTTATTTCGATTGCTTGTATAATGATTCATCACATCAGTTAATGTTTTGAAACGTCCATCGTGCATGTATGGGTAAGTGAATTCAATATTTCTTAATGTTGGAACTTTGAATAATAGCGAATCTTTTTTGTTGTTGGTTTGCTTTGCGCGACCAACATCTTTTAGTAACGAATCTGGTAGCAAGCCGTTATTTTGAAATGTATAATTCGTAAATAATGGTGGAGTATGACAACTTGCACAATGATTTGAAAAAAGTTTAAATCCGTTATTTTCTTGCGCTGAAAAAGTCGCTTGTCCATTCATTACTACATCGTATTTTGCATTTTTACTTTCTATGGAAGCCATAAATGCTGCTAATGCTTTTAACATTTTTGCTCCTGTGATAATGGAATCATTAAAGGCATTTTTAAACAAGGTTTGATAAAAAAATTGTTGACTTAGTTTATTGACAACATGCGATAGGCTTTCATGCATTTCATCGGGATTGGTCATCGGTGCAAGCGATTGCATTTCGAGGTGATTGATGGCCCCATCCCACATGAAGTAGGGTTGATAAGCGAGATTAATTAAAGCGGGTGCATTTCGAAATCCGATTTTATTATCTATCCCATGACTCAAGGCATGATCGGTATGTGCAAAGGCATTAAAAGGAGAATGACAAGAAGCGCAACTTGTACTGCTATCCAATGATAAAATAGGATCGTAAAACAAAATTTTACCTAATAATTCACGCTCTTGAATTTGCGATGTATCGGATTTATAAATTTTAGATGGCCATTCATGATTCGTTGAGTTGTTGTTCGTAAGACTCAACATCATCCACGCAATAAATCGTGAAATTGAAACTATTGATATTCTATTTCTCACTCGACAAACATTTAGCAAATAAGTGAGATAAATAAACGGCCTTTGCATCAGGAGTCATCCATTTAAACGGAATAGCATCGGGAATCGAGTGAATAAAATTATCGAGATGAATATAAATTATTTTAGGGGCTGAATCATTCCAATAAAGACTAACACTTTGAAGTGCTTTGTTCGGAAAGGAATATCCTCCTAAATGATATTCTCGATAAACACCATCATAGATAGACCCTTCAAATTTCAAATTGATATAACCACTCTGCCAGGTCCAGTACATATTGTTCATAGGGTCTAAATCTCCTTCATATGCACCAGAAACATTCGTAACTGAATCGATGCCCAAATGGAAAGTGATTTTATCATAATCATTTAAATTGTTACGAAGTAAAACTAGTTGGCTTCTATTGGAATCCAGTAAATCAATCAGATGATAACTATTCGATTCTTTATCCACAATTGAATCATTTTTATAAAAACAAAAATCAGATAAGTAAAATTTAAAATTAGCAATATTTAGGTCGCTATTATTTTTTGAATGGATTAAGTCAATTTTTTTGTTCTTAATAATTACTTTGAAGGGAATCGGCTGTGTGTAAGCCATATTAATAAAACATAGTTCCATCATCATAAAGAAAAGAGCAAGGCGGATATTCATAGAAAGGTTGGTGATTTAAAAATGCTTTTTCTTGTGCTAATTACTAATCTTTGAATTATAAAATTAAATTTGTTTAATGAAGTCGATTCATTCCAACAAACGCAGGACTAAATTAACGATTTTATTGCTGCTATTTGTAATACATTTAAATGCACAACCCGTTCCTCATTCGGTTTGTTTTTATTATAACTGGTACGGCAGCAAAGCTAACGATGGAGAAAATTATCATTGGAAACATCCTGTAATGCCTGAGAATGATAAGGACACAACAAAGAAACTATTCCCTGGCAATGGTGATATAGGCGCTAATTATTATCCGAGTGCAGGAGAATATTCTAACTGCGATTCGAACATCATTAAGTTACATATGCAACAATTGGCATCCGCAGGCTTTAGCATTGTGGTTGTGACTTGGCTTGGAAAAGATGATTACACCTATAAAAGTCTTCCTTTGATTTTTAATTATGCAGAGAAGAACCATCTTAAAATTAGTTTTCAAATAGAACCATGTGTTCGCAAGAGTGCTATCGCTACTGTTAACGAAATGCAGTTCATCATTAATCAGTTTGGCAATGAACCAGCTTTTTATCGCGATGAAAAAACAAATAAACCTATGTTTTTTGTGTATGATTCCTACGTGATTCCTGCCAATGAATGGAATAAAGTTTTTAGTAGGACCAATGATGAATTATTATTTAGAAATACTAAATACGATGCTGATGTAATTGGATTATTTTGTTGGAAAGAAGATACGGCCTTTTTTCAGCAAGCTGGATTTGATGGTATGTATACTTATTTTGCAAGTCGTGGATTTACCTTTGGATCTAATCCGGATAACTGGAATTATTTACAAGATTTTGCTGATCGTCGGCAGCTGAAATTTATTCCTTCGGTAGGCCCAGGTTATAACGACAATCGTATTCGTCCTTGGAATAAAAAAAATACGAAGGATAGAGAAAAGGGAGCATATTTCGATCGTTTCTTTGAAGATGCTATAAAATGCAATTTAGACTGGATAGGAGTGACCTCCTTTAACGAATGGCACGAAGGAACACAAATAGAACCAGCGAAATCGTATCAATATAATGATGCAATTTATCTGGATTATGAAGGTTTGCCCGATGATTATTATTTAACAAAGACCCGTTATTATCTTCAAAAGTGGAACTTGTCTAGATTGAAATAATCACTTATTTTAGTTGGATGAAACTACAACATATTAAACTTTTTTTGGCGGTTATTTTAATTTTATGTGTGATACCGTTTCCATATAGTTATTTTTTATTTGTACGCTATGCTTGTACATTCGGGTTTGCTGTTTTGGCTTTTCAAGCCTATGCTTCAAAAACGCCCAAGGTGGTATTGTATTTATTGCTTTCATTCATGTTTCAACCATTTTATAAAGTTCACTTTGATCGTCCATTTTGGTTAGTTATTGATTTGTTTGTTGCTGCTTGGTTGATTTATGAGGTGTATTTTAAAAACAGATTAAGTGATAAAAGATAAATCTATTCGAAAAGTATTTTTATATTCTATAATAGGGATTTTAATAATCTTTGTTTTTTTATATAGAGGATTATTGAAATATGAAGTCAAATCATATATCAATGCTCGCTCAGTTAAATATTCAAAGTGTAATAATTGTAAAGAATATTTTCCTGATGATGTGGCCACCCATGAAAAAGCATTAAAGGCAAACGTTATTAAACCTCAAAAAGAATTAAGTGATTTGGATCAATTAAAGTCCAAAGGAATTTTAAAAGAGTTAAAAACAAACGATAATTATATTGTTGCCGAGATGGATTTTGCAAAACCGTTGGTAATACCAAAAGTTGATTTGTTTTTAAATGAATTAGTTGCTTTATACAAGACAGAACTAAAGGAATTGGATTACGTCCGTTTTGAAATTACGAGTGCTACCAGGTCTCGCCGTTCTGTAAGGCAGTTGGCAGGGAATAATGTGAATGCAATTACGAATAGCGCCCACTTAAAAGGTAAAACCATCGACATTAGCTATGTTCGATTCGATTCAAATACAGCTCAGCTAAAAGCGCTTATTCAAGCATTAAAAAAAATGCGAGAAAATAATAAGTGCTATGTGAAATATGAAAAGGAACAAGGTTGCTTGCATATCACGGTGAGGTAAATTTAATCACCAATCCATTTTATTAAATTAAACGGATCAATAAACCATTGAATTGTAAATAATAGAATACCTGTTATAAGAATTATTCTTTTTCTTTTGTCAAACTCTTCATTTTTTAAATTTTGTGAAAAATAAATTGCCCCCATGACAACACTTAAAAAAGCAATAAAGAATCCACATTCAACTATGGTACTGAATATTGATAATTTTAAATTTTTAGGGTCATCTAAGGAAGGTATAGGTAAACGTTCGTTTTCTATATAAAAAATCAACAATGATGTGTAAATAGAAATTAGCCATGCAATAGGAAAATAAATAATTATTAGTAAAATCGACTTTTCTTTGATATTCATGAAACGTTTCGTTTTGAAACAAACGAAAGAACTAACGATTTAATTGCTAGAAGTTGATTTTACGTCACCTTATTATTACTTATCGCTTTCTGCCTCGAGCATTTAAAGCGGTTAATGGATTCGTTTCGCTTTGATCGATGTTTTGTTGCACAATTTTCTACACGCTTTCTCCATAATACATAACTACTGTGCTTTAAGCTCGCCTTCATTAAATTTCGAACACCTTGTTCATTCAATCCGAATTGTGCTTTTATCGCATCAAAGGGCGTTCGGTCTTCCCATGCCATTTCAATGATTCGGTCTTTGTGCTCGTCTGCTATATCGATTTTCATTAGTTGGTTTTTAAAGTCGACATTCCACCATCTATTTTCAGGACTTGTCCCGTCATCCAACTGCTATCCTCCGATAATAAAAAAGATGCCATGCTAGCTATGTCATAAGTGTTTCCAATTCGCTGTAATGGGTGACGTTTACCACTTTGTTCCATCTTTTCTGGAGTATTGATTAATCGTCCTGCAAGTGGCGTTTCTGTCAATGAAGGTGCAATGCAATTCACTCTAATTTTTGGAGCTAATTCAGCGGCCAACGATCTTGTTAAACCTTCCACAGCCGCTTTACTCATCGCAATGCTCGAATGAAAAGGCATTCCTGTTTGTGCTGCCACTGAACTGAATAATACGATGGATGCATTTTCAGCCATCGATAAATTCTTAATGTAATGTTGAATGCAACGAAAGGCTCCAAGAGCATTTATTTCAAACTCACTAGATACATCTGAAATTTTTAAAGTCTTGAAAGGTTTCAAATTGATAGTGCCTGGAAAATAAACTAACCCATGTAATTCAATGTTTGTTTCGGGAAGTGCTGCATCGATGATATTACCTTCATACGTAAAGTGATTTTCTCCTCCAGCATCTGACCTTGACAATGTATAAATCTGATAGGATTTAGCTTCTAATTCTCCTTTTAACTGCTTTGCAATAGCGGAAGAAAATCCAATTAGTAAAATATTTTTCATGCTATTTATAACAAGCAAATTTTGATAATGTTTTTAAACCAATTTTGAATTTTTCGCACTTTTTTAAGCATTATTAAATGGAGTGTTTTTGTAAGGTTTTGCAAAGTTTTTAGCGGTATTCTTCTAGCAGAATTGTTAATAACTGAATTAAATGTTATGAGCTTTATTTTCATCTTTTACTCCCGGAGAGTTGAGATTATTAACACTTATATTATTAACAATTTAGACGACATTTTTTAATTAGTAGGTTGTAATAACCAATAAGCTTTTCCTCTAAAAATGCCTGTTTTTCTGGGCTTCAAACAGTAACTATTCAAATTGAAACAAGGTTAAAGAGACCAAATAAAAAACAAACATCATGAGAAAACAACTTCTACACTTAGCACTTACCGTTACCGCTTTGACGTTTTATTCTTTAGATTCCATGTCCCAGTCATCTACTGGTAGTGGAAATGTGATTCAAGCCAACTGCAACGCAGATTTTACTTATTCAATAGATAATTTCGGGATGGTAACTTTTACGCCTGTAGTTGTTGACCCAGCATTAACGTATAATTGGCAGTTTGGTGATGGAGGTACTAGTGGGGCTGTTTCGCCAAAGCATTTGTTTTTAAATGGTTCTTACAAGGTTTGTTTAAATGCCTTTGATGGTAGTCAATGTAATGCTTATTTGTGCCATACCGTGAATGTAACCACCAATACAAGTCCTTGCACCCCTATATTCACAGCCCTGCAAAGTTTATCTCAGAGTAATACGTTTAGCTTTGCGCTCTACACAAACTGCGCAACTAGCGCATATAGTTATGCATGGAGCTTCGGAGATGGAACAGCTCAAGCAGGTGTTAATCCTACTCACACCTATACTGCTCCCGGTACTTATACAGTATGCGCATCATCGTATGATAGCCTTGGTAATGCATTTACTTGGTGCGATTATGTAGTTGTTCCTGTAATTTTAGGCGTTAATGAATACCAAGCAGCAAAGATTTCCATTTTCCCAAATCCAGCAAAGGATAACTTTACTATCAGTAATTTACTAGGTGGTGAAATCATTAAGTTAAGTACTATAGAAGGACGTGTGGTGAGTGAAAATATAAACAGTGATTTAACGAAAAAAGTGATGAATGTAAATGATTTACCAAATGGAGTATATATCCTCACAGTTCAGGGAGAGAAGTATCATTATCAAAATAAAATGATGATTAATAAATAAAATAGTAATGCCAAACAGTTAAACAGTCCCTTGAATTTCATGGGACTGTTTCTTTTTATTTTAAATTTAATTTTCTGTACATTCGTGAAGTAAATTTTTATAGAATGAGTGTACACATAAAAGCAAAGAAAGGGGAGATTGCATCAGTTGTTTTAATGCCTGGCGATCCATTACGTGCAAAGTTTATTGCTGAAAAATATTTATCAGATGCGGTGCTAGTTAGTAGTACAAGAAATGTTTATTACTATACGGGAACTTATAAGGGTAAACGCATAACTGTTGGAGCTAGCGGAATGGGATGCGCTTCTATCGGTATTTATTCGTTTGAATTGTTTAATGAATATGATGTAGATTGTATCATTCGTATTGGTACTGCTGGATCTTATTTTCCTGAAATAGGTGTTTATGATATCATCAATACCGATATCGCTTGTAGTGAATCTACTTATGCTGAATATGCTTTTGAAATTCCAGGCAATGCTTTAAAGCATGTTGGAAAAGCCTATGAGGTAATTAATGAAACGGCGACCTCCATGAATATGCATATTAGAAGTGGGGCAGTTCATTCCAGTGATATTTTTTATCGCAAATCGAAGGAGCTACCTGCTATCGTGAAAGAACATAATTGCATGGTGGTAGAGATGGAAGCCTTTGCTTTATTTGCAAACGCGATGTATTTAGGGAAGTCGGCAGCTACTTTATTAACGGTATCTGATGTCATTCCTACCGGAGAAGAAATCTCAGCCGATGATCGTGAACGATCATTAAAACCAATGATCGAATTGGCCTTGGAGAGTGCTTTGAAGTTGTAGTTTTTACTCGAACATTTATTTATTTTTCCTAATCATTTTATAAACTTTCATTCTCGAAGATTGTTATCTAATCTTCTATGAATACAATTTTACAAACCAATCAACTATCTAAGTCATTCAATGATTTTAAGGCAGTTGATAATCTCAGCTTTCAAATAAATCAAGGAGATGTTTTTGGTTTCCTTGGACAAAATGGAGCGGGTAAGTCTACCACCATACGAATGTTGCTTAGTTTAATTCAACCTGATGCTGGTAGTATAGAGCTGTTCGGTATGGACTTAAAGACACATCGAAATGAAATACTTCGCAAAATAGGAGCAGTGATTGAAAAACCAGATTTGTATAAATATCTTTCAGCATACGATAATCTGAAGTTGTTTGCAAAGATGAGTGGTATCAAAGTGACCAAATCGCTTTTGATGGATCAGTTAGAATTGGTAGGATTAGCTAATCGTCACAATAGTAAAGTTGGAACTTTTAGCCAGGGGATGAAACAACGCCTAGGCATAGCCGTGGCACTTGTGCATAATCCTGATTTGATTGTATTAGATGAACC
>JBJTMY010000056.1:0-5731 GCA_046073825.1 Bacteroidota bacterium | reverse complement strand
ATGCTAGCATCACTAATACTATTGATGTATCGTGTCAGGGGAATGATGGACAAGCAACCGTATCGGCTTCGGGTGGTACAGGTCCTTATAGTTACTTATGGAATAGTGGTAGCACCAATGCTAACGGTACTGGATTAACGCTAGGAACATACACAGTAACTGTAACCGATGCTCATGGATGTACAAAGATTGTAAATGGAACTTTATCAAGTATTCCTGCTGTAACGGCAACAGCTACTGGAACAAATCCAACTATTTGTATTGGTCAGTCAGCAACACTTGGCATTACTGCTGGAGGAGGAAAAGCTCCTTACAATTATTTATGGAGCAGTGGTGGCACTGGTGCATCAACGAATGTTAATCCGATTATTACAAGTTCTTATACCGTTACCATTACTGATGCAAACAATTGTACTGCATCGTATAATTATAGTGTAAATGTAAATCCTTCAATAACTACATCGACTAGTGGAACAAGCACAATTTGTAGCGGTGATCCAGTAACGTTAGGAGTAACTGCATCAGGTGGAAATGGAAATTTCTCTTATCAATGGAGTAATGGAGCAACTACCAATAGCACAAGTGTTAATCCTACCATAACAACCACCTATCTAGTTACAGCAACAGATAATTGTGGTACACCAGCGAAAATAGATTCAGTAAAAATTACTGTGATTAATTATCCAACGGTAAAATTTGGATTTACTCCTAGCAATGGATGTATGCCATTAGAAGTTGTTTTTTCTGATAGTTCATCAACAGCTGCAGGTTCAACATACCAATGGGATTTTGGCGATGGGCAATATTCAAATGCGGCTAATCCTACTGTGATTTATCCTGATTCAGGAATATATAATGTATCACTTGCTATAACAACTCCACAAGGATGTACGGGAAAAGATACGGTGTATAATGCTGTAGAAGTTTACTCAACTCCGGTAGCTGAATTCACTTATGCTCCATTAACACCATCTATACTATTTAACACTGTTGACTTTATTGATAAATCGTTAGGAGTAGTAAATCAGTGGAGCTGGGTATTTGGTGATTCACTTGGATTTGGAACAACCAATGCACCAAGCTATACCTTTAATGAAGTTGGAAATTATGATGTGACATTGATTGTAAGTAATCAATATCAATGCAGCGATACGATTATTAAAACGATTCCTGTTGTGAACGATTATTCATTCTTTATTCCGAAGGCCTTCACACCGAATGATGATGGTGTAAATGATGTATTAGAAATGTATGGATTCAATTTCAGCAGCTTTGATATTAAAATTTATAATCGCCATGGTCAATTAGTAAATGAATCAGAAAAGAATCCATTATGGGATGGACGTGATACGAATGGAAATCTAATGCCTGCTGGTGTTTATATATACACAATTAAGATGCGTGAAACCTTGAATAATAAACGTCACGAATATCAAGGAACTGTTACATTGATTCGATAGAGCGCCTCTTAGATAAAGCATTAAGTCCTAGTCACCCTACAATTTTACCATTTCAGTCAGTAATATTTTATTGAAATTAATATTTCATATAGGTTTACTATTCCAAAATAACTACCATTACCGTGAAACGCCTTTTATTCATTATTATTTGTGCGTTGTTCCCTCTGATTAGCTACTCACAGCTAACGGTTTCACCAGGGTTAACAGCTACGCAACTGGCTCAAAAACTGGCTGGTGCTGGCGTGCAAATAAGTAATGCGACTATTACAGGGCCCTCCAATTATTATTCTTCCTTTACGGCCAATGGTACTAATCTCGGACTTACATCTGGAATTTTACTAACCACTGGAAATGGTACAGTGGCAGTTGGACCCAATGCAGATACTGCAGCGGGTACTATTGATTTTAATCCTGGTGATTTAGACTTAGAAAATATTGTTGGAGTAAACACTTATGATGCTGCTGTATTAGAGTTTGATTTTATTCCTCAAAACGACACCATACAATTCAGGTATGTATTTGCAAGTGAAGAATACCCTGAATATGTATGTTCTTCATTTAATGATTTATTTGGATTTTTTATTTCAGGTCCTGGAATAACAGGCACCCAGAATATTGCCATCATTCCCGGAACAACTACCCCTGTTGCCATTAATACCGTTAACAATGGAAATCCTGGTTATTGGGCAGACCCCTCTGTACCATGCAATAATTCTTATCCTGCATATTATGTAGATAATACCAATGGAGCAACCATAGAATATGATGGTTTTACAACCGTATTAACAGCGCGTGCTTTAGTTACTCCTTGTCAGACGTATCATTTAAAAATTGTGATTACCGATGCTGGTGATCCCGCTTATGACTCAGGTGTATTTCTAGAAGAAGGAAGTATGAGCGCAACACCTGTAGTTTATGCAGGACCAGATGCCAGTTATTGCACAGGTGCTATTGTTCCTGTTGGGAATACGGCTACATCAGGCTGGACGTATGCATGGACTCCCACAACAGGAGTAGCCAATCCAACTGTTTCCAATACAAGTATTACCTTAAATAATTCTGGAGGAATTCCTGTTTCTTACACTTATGTAGTTACGGCAACCAATGGAACTTGTGTTTTACACGATACAATTGTGCTCACAACTTTACCAACTCCAATTAGTTCATTCACACCCGTTAGTACTGCTTGTGCTAATGATACCATTTCGGTTCAATATACGGGCAATGCAAATAGTAGTGCTATTTATAATTGGTCGTTTAGTGGTGCAGTGGTAGTTGCTGGAAGCGGACAAGGTCCTTACCAATTATATTATCCAACTTCAGGAACCTATCCCCTCGCTTTGAATATTCATTACAATGGTTGTCCAACGGCAACCGCTAACGATACCATTACCATAAATGCTAGTCCTATTGCCAATTTTACTGTTACAGATTCCATTTGTGCCGGCTCTGCAGCCACTGTCATAAACAGCAGTACCAACACCAATGCACTTCCTTATAATTGGAGCTTTGGAACGGGAACTGTTTTATCAGGAAGTGGAGCTGGGCCATATTCCATTCAATTTACTAATCCTGGAAATACAACCGTTAATTTAACACTTGGCACTGGTGCTTGTTCGTCTTCCATAAGTAAAAATGTATTTGTAAAAACATTGCCCATTGCCTCCTTAACAGGACCATCAACGATGTGTTCCAACGACACAATAACAATAACTTTTAATGGAACCGCTAGCACAAATTCTTCTTATGCTTGGAACCTGGGAAGTGCCACAGCTATCAATAATCCATTATATCAAACAGCACAAATTATTTCGACTACAACGGGGAAAGATACAGTTCGACTAATTGTAAATGACAAAGGATGTTTAGATACAACCATTCATATAATCAGCATCTATCAACAACCCATTGCTACATTTCTACTTCCTGATTCTATTTGTTATGGCGATTCCGTTACCATTACATCGAATGGAACGAGTATTATTCCTAATGCTACCTATAGCTGGATAATTAACGGTGGAAATCCTGCGAATTTTGGAAACACCTTGTCGGGTACAACCTTGTTGACTACTACAGGAAATCACCAAGCATCACTCACCATTAACAATAATGGTTGTATTGATCAGTTTATTGATAGCATTTACGTTAATCCATTACCGATAGTACAATTTTCTGCAACCAATGCATGTGAGGGAAGTCCTGTTATACTTCAAAATCAAACTGCCGTGAATGGTGGAAGTATTTTCACTCAGCTTTGGAGTTTTGGAGATAATCAAACTTCCAATCTCTATAACCCAGGAACCCATACTTATTTATTTGATGGCCCATATACAATTACGTTAACTGCTACAAGTAATCATCTATGTACGGCAAAATCTACACAACCAATAAGCATTTATGACACGCCAATAGCAGGATTTGCTTCGGATAGTGTATGCTTTGGAAAATTAATGCACTTAAACGATACCTCCTTAGTGATGAATGATGTGATAGCCTCTTCAGCATTTTCTTATAATAGCAGTGTTATTTCAAACAATAGTTCCTTTGCTTACTTGTTTAACGCAATCGGTACGTTACCTGTTCAATTAATTACCACCAGTGGACATGGATGTGTTGATACGATCATTAAAAATGTAATTGTAAATAGCAATCCGGTAATTTCATTTACAGGAGGGCCATTACAAGGATGTGATCCGTTATACGTTAATTTCACTGAAATCTTAACGAATACCAATGGTAGTATTACTGATGTGAGTTATTTATTTGGTGATGGCGATAGTGCAAACTATACTTCGCCTCTTCATATTTATACTACGCCTGGAGTGTATGATGTGACCTTAACGGCTACTTCTCAATATGGCTGTATGAGTGATACAACTTACAATAGTTACATCCACGTTTATACGAATCCAGTTGCTGATTTTTATTATACCCCTTCTGATCCAGACATATTTTGGCCCTATATACATTTTATTAATACTTCCTTGGATGCCGATTTTTATTCATGGACCTTCGGAGATAGCACCTCCTCGAGCGATATAAATCCTGAGCATGCTTATAGTGCAGCCGGGACTTATCCTATAGAATTAATTGCCACTACTACTAACGGTTGCGCAGATACTACATTTGGTGAAGTAATTATCAAACCAACTTATACCATTTATGTCCCGAATGCTTTTAGTCCGAACAACGACAATAAGAATGAAGTATTTCAATGCAAGGCAACTAACATTTCAAACTTTAAAATGTCGATATATAGCAGATGGGGAAATCACGTAGTAACAATCAATGATATTAATGAAGGGTGGGATGGACGAGATGATGGAAAGATAGTTCAAGAGGACACCTATATTTATAGAATTAATTTTACTGATGTATTTCATGAAGAACATCAGATGACAGGAAGGGTATCCGTTGTAAAATAATAGGATGCTTTACATCTTTATACAAACATTTTTTTCTTCTGTAAAAAACTTTAACGCTTCAAAGCCACCTTCTCTTCCAACACCAGAATTTTTTACACCACCAAAAGGAGTTCTTAAATCGCGAAGCAACCACGTATTAATCCATACAATACCACTTTGCAAATTAGCTGCAACACGGTGCGCACGTGTTAAGTGTTGCGTCCATACAGAAGCTGCAAGTCCGTACGTTGTACTATTAGCATATTGCAATACTTCTTCTTCGGTATCAAAAGGCATAATCGTTACAACAGGTCCAAAAATTTCTTCTTGATTTGTTCTACAATCATAAGTTAATCCTTCAATAACAGTTGGCGCTATATAATATCCTTTGGCTTGTTCTCCTTCGGGATGAAGTTGTTGTCCGCCACAAATTACTTTGCCTCCTTCTTGCTTTGCTAAATCAATGTAAGAAAGAATTTTTTCCATGTGAGGTTTTGATACAATAGCACCGATCCAGTTTTCATCATTTAATGGATTACCTACCTTGAGTTTTTTTACTTCTTCAACAAAAGCATTTTTAAAATTTTCATAGATCCTTCTTTCAACGAAGATGCGTGAACCACATAAACATATTTCTCCTTGATTAGAAAAGGAAGAACGAACCGTTGTTTGAACTGCTTTTTCAAAATCACAATCGGCGAAAATGATATTCGGATTTTTTCCTCCTAATTCCAGTGAAATCTTTTTAAACATGGGAGCAGCCGTACGAGCTATTTCTTCTCCTGTTTTAGTCCCACCAGTAAATGATATTGCAGGAATCTCTTTATGCGAAACAATTGCCTTTCCTACTTTATGTCCGTAGCCATG
>JBJTMY010000055.1:0-16161 GCA_046073825.1 Bacteroidota bacterium | reverse complement strand
GACTGATTCATTAAAATAATTCCATTCGGTGAACCAAAAGAATAAGTAAAGTTTACATTCAAATCGTAGTTGCCCACATTCCAGAAACTTAAACTATCAAATGCTACAAGTTTAACGGCATTTCGAATATTTAATGCATCTGTGCTATCTAAAGTACTAATAAAAGAAATCTGTGTTGGATCTTTTCTTAAAATCACAGAGTAGAAAGTACAGGCCGCAGCGTAACTTCCCGCTAATGATGGATGACTTTCATCTGCATTATACAATTCAATGTTTGGATAATTATTTCGGATATAACGCCATACAGCACCTACAGGTGATACTACTGCATTATTGTTAGTTGACATCGTCATATATCTTAATCGTAAAAGACTATCCATACCCGAGTAGGTGCACACTGGTGGCCAATTCGGACAATTACTTGCATCACCATTTTTTCTTCCCCATGTCATGTAAAAGACAGTTTCAGTGCAAGGATTAGCAGCAGTAATGAGTGAATCTAACTGTTGAGCGTATGGGTAAACAGAGCTTTGCACTTGAGATATTGGAAAGGAGGGTAATTGACTCTGTTCTTGTAATACTACAAAATCAAAATTACCTTGCGCTATTTTTTGCATGGTGGTTGCATTGGTGCTGTGTAATTGAAAAGTGTAACCTCCAATACAATTACTATCGTAAATAATGCTATCGCCCGTTGATTGAGCTACATTCGATAATAACATTGGCAGATCATTCACATAAGTATAACTATTGCCAATGAATAAAACTTTCTTTATTTGTTGCTGAGCGAACAGTCTATTGCAGGTTAAAAGCAGAAGTAAAAATCCAATTGTTTTTTTCATTTAACAAAAATAAAAAAGGAGATGCATTACGCATCTCCTTTCTAAATTATTTCAATAATGATTATTTGCTGAAATATAAACGAGTAATGAAGATACCATTACCATCATCTTTACCAGCATCTGATTCAACACCTGAAGCAACGAAAGTTAACTTCCAGCCATTCTTAATCATTTCATTGATTTTAGCTCCGATAACTGCATCGTTAGTAGCGATGTTTCCGAATTGAATACCAACCATTGAATAGAAGTTCAATAATTTAGTTTCTTTTAAGTTATCACCTACATCTTTCAAGTCGCTACGTTTTACTTTACCAGCATTTGATTTGTCTCCATCTCGCTCAGTTGTCATTGCTTCGATATCAACTGTTCCTTGGTTTTCGATAATTCTTGAACGACCTAAACCACCTGGTACGATTGATTCAACAATTGTTACTACTTTGAATTCTTGTGCGAATCCGATTGATGACATGCAAAGGAATAATGCTCCTAGGATAATTGATTTTTTCATTTTGTTTTTCTGTTTTATGTTATTGTATTAATTAATTTCTTACAATTTTCACTATCGAGGTTTGTTGATTCATATCAGTAATTTGAACTGAATATATTCCAGCATTGTATTTTCTCAAATCAATAGATAATCCTGCTTTAGTTGAGTAGGTTTCAAAAGAAGATACCATGTTTCCTAAGATGTCATATACTTTTACGATAACAGTTCCTTCTGAGGATGTATTGATTCTAGCTAAACCGTTAGTTGGATTTGGATATGCAGAAACAATATTGTTTTTTACAATTTGATTGATACCAACTGCACTTCCAGTGTATTTGTAAATTCCATCTGTTAAAGGGTCTGCAGAGAATCCTCCAGCCCATCCTGTCGTAGGGCTTACCCAATCCATAGAAGTATAACCATCAGAAGTTCCAATACCGTTTGTGTCAACTAAAACCCAATTTGCACCATCATTTAGGCTGTATGAACTTCCTCTTCCAGTTGAGCTAGCTGCACAACTAAATAAAACGCTAGTTCCAGGAACATAGGCTAAGTCACTATAAAATGCAGGACCAACGGGTGTAATAGCAGTCCATGTTAATCCACCATCAGTAGTTTTGTACATTGTGTTAACACCTGCAGTTGTTGACTTTGTACAAACTCCGTTTAATGTATCTCTAAATGCAAGAGAATTTACTGTGTTAACATTCGATACAACTGAGCGAGCAATCCAATTAGCACCACCATTGTATGAAATATATACACGACCTTTATTAGTACCAAACCAGATTTTGTTTCCTAATACTGTGTAGTCATTCACAATGCCATATTCACCAGCTACGGGCGCTGCAATATTTGCTTGTGGCAAACGAGTCCAAGTAGCACCGCCATCAGTAGTTGTGTGAATTTCAAAATATCCACCAACAGGATCTCCCATTGTCCATCCATTTAATGAATCAGTAAAATAAATTACATCAGGGAAAGAGGCAGGGTCAGTAAAGATTGTACTTGCGCCCATTTGCGTCCAAGTGCCACCCATATCAGTAGTTTTGAAAACACCACCACCACCAAGTGTGTTGTTGTACATTGCTGCAAAGCAAATATTTTGGTCAATCGCAGAAATTCCAGCAAAACGGAAGTTGGTATCAGCAGTAACCAAGCCTGCAGTCCAATTCATTCCTCCATCAGTTGTCATTGAAAATTCCTGACTGCTTATTCCTGAACCATCTCCAACATAAGCGCAGTTCCAAACAACGTTTGAATCTACCGCGTCAATATCAAACGGATAAGATGAATTGTAGTTGTATCCAACATTTTGCATCATCCAAGGACTTTGCGCAAACATTGAAAATTGTGTTGCGATAAGTGCAACCAATGTTAAGTAGATTTTTTTCATAAAATGTTCGGTTTTAAAATTGAAGTTCGAAAATAAGAAAAAACTCTGAATGGATAGTAACAAATGTTGCTATTTTGCTTAATTGAGGGTAGTAATCTTTGTTAAACTATAACCTATAAAATGCATTTAATTACTTTTTACAAGACTTTTAATCTTTTCGATTTTGTCTTTGTCTAATGGTTTTGATATAAAATCACTGACAGAGGTAAAACTCTTGGAGCGCTCAATATCACCAGGATCAAGGGAGGAGCTTAAAATAAATATTTTTGTGTGTGTAGGTACTACATCCTCATCACGCATTCGTTCTAGAAATTCAAACCCAGACATTTCTGGCATATTAATATCGAGGAATACGACATCTGGACAATTTTCAGTTGCTTTTAAAATACTATGCTTTAAAAAATCGTAAGCTTCCTCAGGATTGGTGTATTCAGAAACAATACATTCATTTCCGCAATTTTTTTCAATAATACTTCTGTTTAGAAAATTATTTATTTTATCATCATCAATTAGTAACAGTTTCAACATTGTCCAGTTCATTTAATTCAATGGTAAAAGTGGTTCCTTTACCCAATTCGCTTTCTACATGTATGCTGCCTCCTAACGTTTCTATTTGTTCTTTAATCAAATGAAGTCCAACGCCAGTACCTTCAGCTACGTCTTTATGGAATCTTCTGTATAAGCCAAATACTTTATCTCTGTATTTGTTCATATCAATACCAATTCCATTGTCGCCAAATTTAAGAGTTACTGATTTATCTTCAAAATCTGCAGAAATATTAATTAAACAATCTCTATTGCGGTCTCTGTATTTTAATGAATTTGAAATCAAATTATAAAAAATACTATGCATAAACGAGTTGATAGAATGCACCATGTCGCATTCATTAAAATTAGTGGTAATTATAGCATTGGCATCATCAATTTCGAATTTCAAATCGGATTTTACTTCATTTAATACTTTCATCAATGATACTTGTTCTACCGATTTATTGATTTCTTCTCGTATTGCTAATATAGAATTAAGATCTTTTAAAATTTCATCAATTCGTTCTGAAGAATCTTTTATATGCTTAATAATTGTATTGTTTTTATCATGACCTGTATCATCAAAGAAGTTTGATAATCCTACTAAATTGGCGATAGGGGCTCGTAAATTATGGGAAACCACATACGAGTATTGCATTAATTGAGAATAGTTTTTTTGAAGTTTTGAATTGGCGAGGCGCAATTGCTCCTCGCTTCGCTTAGCGGCCAACTCAGATTCTTTAATAGACGTGATGTCTAGGCCATAACCAAGCATCATTTCTAATTCTTTTTTCTCATTGTAAACAGGGTAGTATTTTCTTAGAATATAAACTTGTTTTCCGTCTTTTTGTAAATGAAGATCTTCAAACGATTTGGCAATGCCTGAACTTGCTACATCTGTAAAGATGTGTTTTCTTCTGTCAGCAAAGTCGGCATTAATGTTTTTAAGTCGAGCATAATCATAATCATCTTTACCAACCAACCATTCTCTTGTTGCTTCATTAGAAATTGCTTGAGGATTAATAAATAAGTATTTGTAATCTTTGTCGAGTACAGCTATATCTGTAGGTAAATTATTCAATATTTTTTCGTAAAAATTTTTCAATTCGAAAATTTCCTTTTTTGCTTTTTCGGTCGCAGTTATTTCTTTTAGTTGAATACAAATACCAATTGAACGATTGTTAGGTTTGTCGATAGCTGGATAAAAAGTAGCACTGAAATATCGTTGATTGTTTTTAATATCGTTATGACTAAATTCTTTTCTTATTATTGAGTTTTTCTTTAAGGCCAGTGCTGAATTTTGTTCAAATAATTCTTTCACACTCTCTGGCATGAATTGAAATATGTTTTGCCAAGTCTCAATTTTTTTAATTCCAAAATCATTAAGAACTTTTAATGATTGATTGTTAAAATAAACTAATTCTAGATTTTTATTTATTAGTAAAATAACATCATCTGAACTATTTAGTATAGAATTAAGGTCAGTAGTTTTCTGTTGCAGCTTCTCGGCTATTCGCTCTTGTTGCGTAATGTTGGTGCCGTAAATATTTAGATAATTATGTTCTAGATTAGGAGAGAAATTCAAAAAGAAATATTGCTTATTAACTTTTAATTTTAAATCTCTTCTTTTGCTATCAAATAAACAAGCTTTAATGATAGCTCGCACATCTTTGTTTGTTATGATATTGTTTTTTAATCCGATTTTTTGACAAAAATCATCTCCTGATTTATTAGTAAATAGTACTTTACCAATCGTATTCACTCTCACCACTGGATTAGTGTTTTCTAGCGGGAATCTAGCAAATGCCTCTTTCTCTTCGAAATTTTTAATATTCTCGGTGTCATCTAAAACATAAACTACTAAACAATCATCTTCTTTATAACTTAATTTGCAATCAATAAACAATTCCCAATTTCTTGTTCGGAATCTATGTGATATTGAAGTGTCTGATTTAGTACTCAATACTTCATTCACTTTTGATTTAAATTTTTTGGCAAGATTAAAATCCAATAATTCTAATATGGTCAATCCGGTTTCAATTCCAAATTTTTTTAAAACACCTCTAGGGCCATCACTTAGTATTTTAGTGATTTTACTTTGAGCGTCTATTTCGAATAAACTCCCCTTCAAATACCGTAAATATAAATTAAAGCACTTCTGATTCGCAGCTAAAACTGCATCAGTTTCAGATATGAATTTTTCCAAACGACAAATGAAAAGCGGAGTTTGAAGACTATTTAATGCTTGAATGGATAAGTTATAGTAATGTTGACCAGGGTTGGTTCCAAATGAACCAATGTCTTTTTTTAAAACTAGATTTTTATAGGTTTTAAAATCTTTACTGTTTAATAATGGGAATATTTCTGGTAACCCATTGATGATTTGCTGAATTTTCAATAACGAATTGCCAACCTTTAAATCAGGTGGAAGCAAGTCTAAAATATTTTCTTTTAAATCGACAACTTTTCCGTCAGCGTCTATAATGAAGTTCACAGGATTTCTATTTCAAGCCTTAAAAATAAACTTTATTGATTAAGGTATGCAAGTTTTTTAATAAAAAATAAACAAACCTATGTGTATTCTTGATTCGTTTTCGGTTGAAACTTCATCTTTTACATTTCGGCAATCGTTTTTTGCAGTTGGGCAAATTTTAAATTAACATTAATAAATCATTAAAAAAAATAATTACTTTTAAACCCCTTTACATTAACAAAATCTAATGAAAAAACTATTTAAAACTTTGTTATTAGTTGGTGTGGTGCTGACTAATTCTACAAATTTGTTTGCTCAACAATGGGGCGACTATACCCTTTACGCCATTCAAAATCAGAGCACCGCAAATTTATTAGATACCAATGGGACCATTGTCAAAACATGGACGTTTGCTTCTACTGCTAAAACAGGCTATTCAACCTATATGTTGCCAGGAGGGACATTACTGCGAGCGGTATCTCGTACAGGAAATTCTTTCTCGGGTGGTCCAATTTGTGGCCAAGTGCAAAAAGTTGATTGGAATGGAAACGTAGTTTGGGATTTTGTGTATTCCACTACCAATTATTGTACTCATCATGACATTTGCCCTATGCCCAACGGGAATGTTTTACTTATTGCATACGAGCGTAAAACAGCAACAGAAGTGTCTGCCGCAGGCTGTTCTCAAAGTATTGAAATGTGGCCTGATAAAATTGTTGAAGTTCAACCAACTGGTGCTACAACCGGCACGGTAGTATGGGAATGGCATGCTTGGGATCATTTAGTACAAAATGTTGACCCTTCGAAGCCTAATTATTATGCTTCAATTGTTGATCATCCAGAATTGCTAAATGTTAATTACAATACACAAAAAGATTGGATGCACATGAATGGAGTAGATTATAATCCAATTCTTGATCAGGTGATTTTTTCATCACATAACTTGAATGAATGGTTTGTAATTGATCATAGCACAACAACTGCTGAGGCTGCCTCTCATGCTGGTGGCAATGCTGGAAAAGGTGGAGATTTTCTTTATCGTTGGGGACACCCAGTGAATTATAATGCAACAGGTTCTTCTATATTAAATGTTACTCACGACGCACATTGGATTCCAGAAGGCGTTCCTAATGCAGGGCGCTTGGTAGGTTTTAATAACAATGGTGTTTCAAGTAGTGTGAGTTCGGTGGATCAGGTGGATGCTCCAAGAGTGAATTATAATTATTCCCACACAGTAGGTACTGCTTATTTACCTGCAACTTATACTTCACGTTTAGCTTGTACAGGTCATAGTTCAAATATGGGAAATTCACAGCAATTGCCGAATGGAAATCAGTTAGTTTGTATAGCTACATCAGGTTTGATTTATGAAGTGAATGCTGCCGGTACTACCATCTGGTCAAAGCAATTAACAGGTTCGTGCCCTCAAGCATTTCGATATGATACTTGTTACGCGAATAATGTTGCACCTGCAATTCCAACTATTACTTCTGTTGGTGCGAGCGGACTTACAGCACCATTAGCAGATACTTACCAATGGTATTTAAATGGAGATATATTAGTGGGGGAGACCAATCAAACCATTAATTGTTCGCAAAGTGGAGTGTATGTTGTGCGTATTACTCAAGCACCTAGTTGCTCATATAGTTATTCTTTAGGTTATCATTTTACTGTTACTGGTATTAGCTCATCAAATAATGAAATTAAAGATGTATCATTTTATCCAAATCCTGCAAATGATTTGATCAAAATTAATGGATGGAGTAAGTTAACAGGAGATTTTTCAATCACACTTTTTAATCTAGAAGGTAAATCCATTTTAAAGGCTTTAAATGTTCAAGAGTTGAATGTTGGAAATGTTGAAAACGGTTGTTATGTTGTTTCATTAAAAACAAATGATGGAAACATAATTAACCAAAGAATTGTAATTTCTAAATAATAGCATACATGAAAAAAATAATATTCGCATTGCTGCTTATCATTTCATCAGTGGCAAATGCAAAGGTGGTTCATTTTGTTGTGGATATGTCCCAGCAAACAGTTAATGTTACAGGGGTTCATGTGGTTGGAGATTTTCAAACAATTGCAGGTTTTACTGGTGGCGATTGGAACTCAGCAAGTACTGTTATGACACAAATGTCGTCGGATACAAATATGTATGAGGTGTTTGTAAATGTCCCTGCGTTTGCAAAATATGAATATAAATTTGTTAATGGCGATCAGTTTTATGAAGCTGAGTTTGTGCCTGTTGAATCGCGTGTTGGATATAATTTCAATGATAACCGATGGATATATGTAGATTCAATTAGCAATGATACTTCATTCGTAGGAGCTATTTTATTCGCTGGAAATGCACCGGCTAATAAATTCTTGGTCAGATACCTTGTTGACCTTTCTGCTGAATCCGCTGTTAATACTAATGGAGTTCATTTGATTGGAGATTACCAAGCTTTTAATCCTATCACCAACATTCTTTATAGTTTCGGTGCGAATGTTTATGAGGTGATTAATTACGTAGATGGAGGAACATATCATTATAAATTTGTAAATGGCAATTCTTTATCTGATGTGGAATCAGTCCCTACCGCATGTTCTGATATTACAGGTTATCGAGGAATCATCACAGCAACAGATATTGTTTTACCTGCTGATTGTTTTGGTGGTTGTGGTGCTTGTTCTACGTCAGGACTAAGCGAGCATAAACATGATTCATTTAATCTGTTCCCTAATCCTGTTCAAAGTGATTTTTCTATTCGTTTTGTTTATGCTAAAGAAAGAAAAATAACTATCGTTGATGAGAATGGGAAAAGAATTGATGAATGGACATCAAATAATGCTGTAGAAAAAGTGAATACAAATGGTTTAACTGCAGGTAAATATTTAGTAAGAGTACTTGATATATATGCAAATCAGGTTGAAAGTAGTTCGTTTGTTAAAGTAAATTAATTATGAAGGTATCTTTAAAAGCCATGATGGCGTCATGCATTGCGTTGCTGACTTCTTATTTTGTGAACGCGCAAAGTGACTTGTATGATATTGGGCAAATTCAAAAAATAGAAATAGTTTTTAGTCAGTCAAACTGGGATTATCAGTTGGATACATCCAAAGCTGGTGCAGATGGTTACATTATGGCAACTCAAGTGCTAATCAATGGTATTTCATTCGATAGTGTTGGAGTAAAATACAAGGGAAATAGTTCTTATTCAATTTCCTCCAATAAAAATCCATTCAATATTTCATTAGACGAATATAAAAGCCAAGATTATTTCGGACATTCTACTCTTAAGTTAAGTAATTGCTATCAAGACCCTTCTATGATAAGAGAAGTGTTGGCCTATAAAATTTTAGCAAGCTATATGGATTGTCCTAAATCTAATTTCGCCCAAGTGTATATCAATGGTAATTATATTGGACTTTATTCAAATGATGAAAACATAGGCAATACTTTTTTAGGTAATAAATTCAATTCCACCAATGGAACTTTTTTTAAGTGTAACCCAATTGTCACACCAAGTCCTACAACCAAGTGTAATTTAAAATACATCAATACAGATAGTAGTTCATATTTTAATTATTATGAACTGAAGTCTTCAAATGGCTGGAATCAATTAGTACGTCTATGCGATACCGTTACAAATTATGGATCTTCTCTAGAATCGATAATTGATATAGATCGTGTGATCTGGATGTTAGCATATAATGCAGTTACGGTGAATCTTGATAGTTATAGTGGAGTTTTTGCTCAGAATTATTATTTATATCGAGACATAAACAACCGATTTGTTCCAGTTACGTGGGATTTAAACATGGCTTTTGGTGGATTCCCTTTTGTGGGAAGCGGTGCCACTTCGATGGGCTCGTTGACAGTTACGAATATGCAGCAGTTGCCATTGAATATTCACGTAAGCGATAATTTTTGGCCACTAATAAATGATGTATTTAATAACCCAATGTGGAAACGAATGTTCTATGCTCACGCTAAAACAATTTCAGACGAGTATTTTACTTCAGGAGTATATCAGTCAATGGCTTTAACTTATCAAGCATTAATTGACACGGCAGTTCAGTCTGATGTAAATAAGATGTTTACATATTCTCAGTTTCAGTCGGCAATGAATACCGACATCACAGTTGGTTCTTATGTTGTTCCTGGAATTAGCAATTTGTTCAGCAATAGGACAACATTTCTTCAAAGCACTCCTGAGTTTCAAGCATCGGAACCAGTAATTGCGGGAGTTATTAGCAGTCCGGCACAACCTACTATATACGATACAGTATGGATAAACTGCACAGTAACCAATGGTACAACTGTTTTGTTGGGCACAAGAGATAATATTTTTGGAAAATTTATTAAGCAACAAATGTACGACGATGGTTTACATCATGATGGGGGAGCTGGTGACGGAATTTATGGAGCTTCAATAATTTGTTCATCAACACAAATGGATTACTTTATCTACTCAGAGAATGCCAATGTGGGAAAGTTTTTACCTGCAAGAGCGGAACACGAATACTTTCATCTTAACGTGAGCAATAATGTTGTTTATTTTAAAGAGGTTGCTTTTAATGAAATTATGGCTAAAAATGATGCAGCTATTGCTGATCAAAATGGAGAATTCGATGATTGGATGGAGCTTTACAATACATCTAATCATCGTATCAATTTATCTGACTTGTATTTGTCTGATGATAAAAATGATAAATTGAAATGGAGATTCCCGATTTCTGCAAGCATTGATTCGCATAGCGAGTTGATTGTTTGGACAGATATGGATTCAACTCAGCAAGGCTTACATACTAATTTTAAATTGTCATCAGCTGGTGATTCCGTTTATCTTTCCAATTCAGCAGGTTTTGTAATTGACAGTGTTTGTTTTGGACCGCAAAGCGCGGATATTTCTTATTATCGTTGCCCCAATGGAATTGGAAATTTTGGATATACATTATCATTTACTTTTAACCAAAGTAATTGCCCAACTGGAGTGGATGAAATTTCAGCTGCAGAAACATACGTCTATCCTAATCCTGCTACAAGTTCAATTACAGTACAATCAAAAACAAATATTAATAATATTAAAATGTTTGACCTCTTTGGACAATGTGTTTTAAATATTAAAACAAACAATGAAAACAATTACAGAGTCGAATTGAACGATTTTAAAGAAGGTATTTACTTGTTGCAATTAAATAATTCAAACGAAGTGAAAAAAGTGCAAATACTAAATCAGTATGCGAAATAAAATAGTTTTGTTGTTGTTAGGCAAATTGTTAATCTTTTCTTCTTGTAAGAAAGAAGAAGGTGATGGTGGGATGGCCACTATTAAAGGTAAAGTATGGGTGCACGATTGGGATAAAAACTTTAATCTCTTGATGTATGAACATGTAGGAATTGATGAAGATGTTTTTATTGTTTATGGCGATCAAAATGGCTATGGCGATAAAGTATCAACAGACCTAAATGGTAATTTTCAATTCAATTATTTGAGAAAAGGTACTTACACCATTTATTCTTTAAGTGATACACTTCAATCAGTAAGCTTTCCAAATAGCCAATTTCCTGTAATTGCTAAAGTAGAAATTACCGACAAAAAACAGGTAATAGATATTGGTAGATTAGTTGTCAATCGTTAGAATGAAAGCAAATCTCCTCCAAATTTTAAATCGATTTGATTCAATTTCCTTGATTGAAATGGGAAGTGCTGAATTAATGGTTCGTTCAGATTTGAAGTTTGCTATTACATTGGAAGATTTATTTTTTATTTTGCCTTGTTTAAGTAATGATTATCGCATATTGCAAATTGATAATAAACGCTTGTTTGAGTACGATACTTTGTATTATGATACACCCGATCATTTGCTTTATAGGATGCATCATAATGGAAAAATGAATAGATATAAAGTGCGTCGTCGAACCTATGTTGATAGTAATTTGAGCTTCTTAGAGGCTAAGATTAAAAATAACAAAGGTGTTACCAATAAAGTGAGAGTGAAATGTGAAAAAGATGTAGATTTTAATGACGAACTCATTTCTGTTTTTTTAGAAGATCAATTGCAGGCAGATTGCAGAAATTTAATTCCTTCATTAAATATTAATTATTACAGAATTGCACTCGTAAATAAAAATGAAGTTGAACGCGTCACCATTGACTTAGAATTGAGCTATCATATAAATGATAAAAATGCCACCTACAAAAATCTGGTAATTATTGAAGTGAAAAGTGAAGGTAAGTTACCAACACTTATTAAAAAACTTATGCGAGACAATAATTTTAAACCAGTATCATTAAGTAAATATTGCGTAGGTATGTATATGTTAGAAGTAAACGAAAAGAGAAATAACTTTAAACCACAAGTGATTCAATTAAATAAAATTATAGCAAATTAAAACATGATATTACAAATTGCCTCTGCTGAAGGAATTGATACAATTGCGAAAATTTCTTCCAAATACGGGATACGATTACTGATTGACTTAGTATCTACATTTATATTAATGCAGTTTATTTACTTCCGGTTTTATAAGAATAAAGATTTATTATTCACCTATTTTGTTTTCAATATTGTCATTTTTACTATTTCTTTTTTATTAAATCGTGTTGAAATTTCGATGGGGGCTGCTTTTGGATTGTTTGCCGTATTTAGCATGTTGCGATACAAAACGGAAGAGATTAGCATTAAGGATATGACCTATCTTTTTCTTACGATTGCTATCGGAATTGTTTCAGCAGTTACACGGTTGAAAGGTGTAGAGGATGTTTATGAATATTTGTTCCTAATTGCAATTATTTCATCAATGATTTTAGTTGCATTAATGTTAGAGAGCAATTGGTTTATGAAGCAAGAGCTTTTCAAAATAATTTATTATGAAAAAATTGAATTGATTCACCCAGGAAAGCAAGAAGAATTCTTGACAGACTTAAGAAATAGAACGGGAATTGATATTCATCGAGCTGAAGTTCAAAAAATTGATTTTTTAAGAGATACAGCTCAAGTGAAAATTTATTTTTACGATACCAACAGATAATAAATTGAAAAAGAGATTTGTTTACTTATTTGTTTGTTTTATGTTTTCAAGTCCGTTATTCGCTCAACGAATAACTGATTTCTCATTGTGGACATGGAATCAAGTTTATTATCACATAGACAAGTCTCATTATGCAAGTTTTCAATATCAATCGAGGTTTAATGAAAATGCCTCTCAATTTGATTGTGCAAATTTGTATTTCATTTACGGATACAATCCCAACAAAAAGAGTAATCTTGAATTTTTATATCAATTAAAAACAGATAACAGAAAAGATCTTCATACTCTTTACTTAGGGTACACCCGAAAGATAAAAGTTCGTTCGATAAATTTATATGCTAGAATTGCCTTTCAGCATAACCGAAATTTCTTTTCGATGAATGAATTTTATGATCAATCATACAATGAACTAAGATTTAGGATAAGGGCGAAATATGACTTTAATAAAGTTTTTTCTATGTCTTTATCAGCTGAGCCAACTTTTGTGCTATCACGGAGTGAATCGCCCTACATTGATAAATTGAGGTATGTGTGGCAAACAAGTATGCAATATAATAAATTTAACGCTTTTACATTGTTTTATATTTATCAGCCAGATATTTATACTTTTTCTGCTCCAGAAACAAATTATGTTTTAGGGATTGCTTATGAAATCAGTTTGCGTGGTAAGGTAAAAAGTGTAAAGAAGTTTATTAAGCCAGACATTAAATTGGAGGAAGATTCAAAGGACAATGGTAAAAATCATCCGGATAATTTATAGTTAATTTATTATTCGGTATTTTCGCTAAAAATAATGTTACCGTTATGATTATAGCTATCATCAATCAACTAATTAACCAGGTTAAATCTAATTTTTTAAATGTGTTTAAAGCGGTATTGCTACCGTTTTCAATCATGTTTATTGTATTTTGGATTGGAAAATCAAACAATGTAGAAGTAAGTGATTTAACTCGAGATACAGCAGCTGTATTACATGGTCATCCTTATGATGGAATGATATCCATGCTTGGATTATTTCTTTGGAGTGCGTCTGCAGCTATTTGTTATTTAACTTATCGTGTAATCAAGGATGGTAGTTCAACTGCAAAAAATATTTTTTTATTTGGCGGGGCTTTGTCCTTGTTTCTAGGATTTGATGATGCCTTTCAGTTGCATGAGGAGGTGTTTATTCATGCATTCCCATTTGCGGAGAAGTTGTTTTACCTGGTATACATGGGCTCAATTGCAGGATATTTTTTACTTCAATGGAAAAAATTATTCGAAACTAAGATATTGTTTTGGGTTGGGGCAATGTTTTTCTTTTTTGCTTCAATGGTCTTGGACAATGTTGATCCATTCGTTTCACATCAGGTATACTATGAAGATTGTTGCAAGTTTGCGGGAATCTTTCTTTGGTTTGTGTATTACGCTAACACTTCTTATACAGAACTCCGAAAAAATAATAAAGGGAAATAATTGCCTGTTTTATTTTTTCATATTTACTTCATCTAAATAATCGAACTTTGAACCCGTTAAAGCGTAGGAAGCCTCATTAATTATGAAAAAAATATTTCTAACACTAACTATTTTGTTTGCAACTACCTTCTTAGCTTCTGCTCAAGAAAATGCAAACAACCCCAATGCACCAGAAATTACTTTTGAAACAGAGGTGCATGACTTTGGAACAATTGATTTTGCCGGGGATGGCACGTTTGCATTTAAATTTACTAATACAGGTAAAGAGCCATTAAAAATAACTGATGCCAAAGGAAGTTGTGGATGTACAGTTCCAAAATGGTCAAAAGATGAAGTAGCTAAAGGTCAATCAGGGACAATCAACGTAAGCTACGATACAAAACGTCAAGGGCCATTTACTAAAACGGTAACTGTGATGTCGAATGCTGGCAAAAACCCTACAAAGGTATTGACCATTAAAGGTGTTGTTAAGACGCAAGAACAGACAGAAGATCAAACTCCTTTTATGAAACCAAGTGGAAATTCTCCATTAGAAAACGTGAAACAATAACAATTAAATAAATAGACAACAAAATGAAAAAATCAATTCTATTAGTTGCTTGCACATTATTAATGTCATTTGCAACAAAAGCTCAAACAGCCGACAAGCCAGCTCCAAATCCCAATGCAGCAGAAATGACTTTCGATGCGTTAGAGTACAACTTCGGAACAATTAAGCAAGGTGATGTAGTGAACCGTGAATTCGAATTTACGAATAGTGGTAAAGAAGACTTAATCATTACTAACGCAACTGGATCTTGTGGATGTACAGTACCAACTTATCCAAAAGAAGCAATTAAAAAGGGTGCTAAAGCAGTGATTAAAGTAACCTTCAATTCTGCAGGTAAAATGGGAATGCAAGATAAAACAGTTACAATCACTTCTAATGCTAAGAACTCCCCAGTTATCTTACATTTAAAAGGAACTGTCGAAGCTCCAGCTCCAGTAGCTAATCCAGCTGCGACTCCTGGTAAATAATTAAAATTTAAAGTATAAATTTGCAGTCCCGTTCTAATTAGAGCGGGACTGCTTATTTTATAACCTATGCCAAAAATCTCAAATAAAGGGCTTCAAATGCCCCCATCGCCAATTCGTAAATTAGTTCCATTTGCAGAAGCTGCAAAAAAAAGAGGGGTGCAAATTTTTCACTTAAATATCGGTCAGCCAGATATAAAAACACCGGAAGTGATGTTAAACGCAATTCGCAACATAAAACTAGACGTAATTGAGTATAGTCACTCTGCAGGTATTGAGTCCTATCGAAAAAGATTAGCGGAATACTATCAAAAAAATGATATTCAAGTTGATTATACAGACATAATTATTACGACTGGTGGTTCAGAAGCTATTGAAATTGCAATGATGGCATGCCTAAATCCTGGTGATGAAATCATTATTCCAGAGCCTTATTATGCAAATTACAATGGGTTTAGTACTCAGGCAAATGTTTTGATAAAACCGATTGTATCGTCGATTGAATCTGGTTTTGCTTTGCCTCCTATTTCGGAATTTGAAAAGGTAATTACAGATAAGACAAAAGCAATTATGATTTGTAATCCTGGTAATCCAACAGGATACTTGTATTCTAAAGAAGAATTACAAGTCTTAAAAGAATTAGCCTTGAAATATGATTTGTATTTATTTGCAGATGAAGTTTATAGAGAGTTTTGTTACGATGGGAAAACATATTCTTCTGTGATGCAGCTAGATGGCCTCGACCAAAATGTGGTTTTAATGGATAGTATTTCAAAGCGATATAGTGCTTGCGGAGCAAGAATAGGTGCATTGGTTTCGCGCAATAAAGAAGTGATGAATGCCGCATTGAAATTTGCTCAAGCGCGTTTGAGTCCCCCTACATTTGGACAAATAGCAGCGGAAGCAGCGATTGACACACCTCAAAGTTATTTTGATGAAGTT
>JBJTMY010000054.1:0-3172 GCA_046073825.1 Bacteroidota bacterium | reverse complement strand
AACGGATTACAATCAGTAGATTTATCGTTGGAAGCATTAACACCAGGAATTTATCAGGTATTAATTACAATGGGTAACGAGCGTCAGATTACACGTATCGTTGTTCAATAATTATTTTAAAAATTACTGAATTTTAAAGGGTTGCCAATGGCAGCCCTTTTTTTGTTGCGAGCTTGTCGGAGTGCTAGTACAAAATTTTGTATTTTAGAGCCTCATTCCAATAGTCATGTTTTTAGAACACACACGTAAACACGTACCGCGCAAAGGTTGTATTGAAGTTATTACCGGAAGTATGTTTTCTGGTAAGACAGAAGAATTGATTCGTCGTTTAAAAAGAGCGCAGATAGCAAAGCTAGAAGTAGAAATTTTTAAGCCGGGTGTGGACGTTCGTTATGATGATGTAAATATCGTTTCGCACGATTCGAATTATATCAAGAGCACTCCCATTCCTTCGTCCTCTAACCTTTTATTACTCGGACATACCGTGGATGTAATTGGAATTGATGAAGCGCAATTTTTTGATGATAATCTTCCATCAGTAGTTGAGCAATTAGCAGCGCAAGGTACGCGTGTAATTATTGCTGGCCTTGATATGGATTATTTAGGAAAACCATTTGGTCCTATGCCGAATCTATTGGCTATTGCTGATTATATTACCAAGGTGCATGCAATCTGTATGCATTGCGGTGATCTTGCTTCGCACTCGCATCGTACTGTGCAAGATGATGCATTAGTGATGTTGGGTGAGAAAGAAAGTTATATTCCGCTATGCAGAATGTGTTTTGTAAGTGCCGTTCAGCATGCAGAGGTAAAATCAAAAGAAAGTTCTAAGTAATATGGCGCATGCATCTTACTCCCTGCAACAACTCGCCGATGTACTCGGTGTTGATTGCAGAATAGGCAATGAAGGTGCAAGTGCTATTTCATTTTTAATTACTGATAGTCGCAAGGTTGTCAATCCCGAATATTCTTTATTCTTTGCAATTAAAGGAGAGCGTCACGACGGACATCGTTATGTGGCGGATTTATTTGCACAAGGTGTGCGAAATTTTGTCATTAGCGATGCATCAGTTGCGGAGCAGTTACCACAAGCTAATTTCATTTTAGTGATGAGTCCGTTGCAGGCAATGCAACAACTCGCTGCGTGGCACCGACGAAAATTTTCTATTCCTGTAATTGGAGTTACGGGCTCTAACGGAAAAACAATTGTAAAAGAGTGGTTGTATCAATTGCTGCGCGAAGATTATTCAATTGTGAGAAGTCCGAAGAGTTATAACTCCCAGATTGGAGTTCCGCTTTCACTCTGGCAGATGGAAGACAATCATACACTCGGTATTTTTGAAGCAGGAATCTCACAGCCCGATGAGATGTTAAAGCTCGGAGAAATGATTCGTCCTACTATTGGTGTTTTTACCAATATCGGCTCGGCACACGACGAGAACTTTTCTGATTTAAATGCAAAGATTGTTGAGAAGTTAAAACTTTTCGTACATGCGCATCAGTTAGTGTATTGCAAGGATTATACAGCCATACATGAGTTGATTACGCACGGAGGAATTCTTTCTTCTCATTGTAATACGTTTACATGGTCGCGTAAGTCGAAAGCCGATTTGCAAATTGGACGCATCGCGAAGCATGAACACGATACCGAAATACAAGGTATTTATAAAAATCAATTTATAGGAATTAAAATTCCTTTCACCGATGAGGCCAGCATTGAAAATGCAATACATTGCTGGGCCTTAATGTTGTTCCTCGATATTCCTTTTGAACAAATTACTAAACGCATTGAGTTGTTAAGTCCGGTGGCTATGCGCCTCGAGATGAAAGAAGGAATTAATAATTGCTCTGTTATAAATGATTCTTATAACTCTGATTTTGGATCACTTACTATCGCGCTCGATTTTATGTTGCAGCAAAAACAACATGAACGTCGCACACTTATTTTGAGTGATATTTTACAGAGTGGAAAAAGTGAAGAAGTACTTTATAAGCAGGTAGCAGATTTATTAGCACAGAAAAAAATAAATCGATTAATTGGAATTGGAGAAGCCATTGCGCGACAAAGTGATTTGTTTAATATCGAAAAATCGTTTTACCGTACTACCGATGAATTTTTGCGCGACTTGAATTACTCTTCGTTTAACGATGAAACGATTTTAATAAAAGGTGCTCGTTCCTTCGGATTTGAACGCATCAGTAAATCGTTGCAACAAAAGGCGCACGAAACGGTACTTGAAATAAATTTAAATGCCGTTGTACATAATCTGAATTTATATCGCTCGCGATTACGACCAGAAACAAAGTTAATGGTCATGGTGAAAGCATTTTCGTATGGTAGTGGTAGTTATGAAATTGCGAATGTGATGCAGTTTCATCGCGCCGATTATTTAGCGGTGGCGTATGCCGATGAAGGAGTGGAGTTGCGTAAATCAGGAATTACCTTGCCAATTATGGTAATGAATCCGGAGGAGCAAAGTTTTGAAGCCATGATTAACTATCAGTTGGAGCCGGATATTTATAGCTTCCGCATATTAAATCATTTTACAGAAGCCTTAAAACGCAGAGGAGAAGAAAACATCACTCGTTTTCCGGTACATATAGAATTAGATACTGGCATGCACCGTTTAGGTTTCGACGAACGTGATATTAACGAAATGATTATTCGCATTAAGAATAACAAGTACATTAAAATTGCAACCGTATTTTCTCATTTAGTAGCAAGTGATGAATTAGAGCACGATCAGTTTACGCGCGATCAGATTGCACGCTTCAATAAAATATCCATGACCTTGCAATCGCATTTCAACTATCCTATTATCCGACATATATTAAACTCCTCCGGCATCCTTCGTTTTCCAGAGGCGCAGTTTGAAATGGTGCGATTAGGTATAGGTTTGCATGGTATAGCAGCCACAGCTAATGAGCAACGACAATTGCAAATGGTGGCTACATTGAAAACAACCATATCCCAATTAAAAACGGTAAGTGCAGGCGATACGATAGGATACAGTCGCAGAGGAGTAGCGCAGCGCGATATGCTCATTGCAACCGTGGGTATAGGTTACGCCGATGGATTAAGCAGACGACTAGGAAACGGAGTAGGGAAGATGCTAGTCAACGGACAGCTTGCTCCGATAGTAGGAAGTATCTGCATGGTCATGTCCATGCA
>JBJTMY010000053.1:0-3112 GCA_046073825.1 Bacteroidota bacterium | reverse complement strand
GACAAGGGTTTTTAGATTATTTTAAATCGAAAGGTCATACCATTGTCGCATCAGCACCCATAGTTGTAAAGAACGATCCAACCCTGATGTTTACCAATGCGGGGATGAATCAATTCAAAGATATCATCCTAGGTAATGTAACCCCATTCGCAACGCGTGTAGCCAATACACAAAAATGTTTGCGTGTATCGGGTAAGCACAACGACTTAGAAGAGGTAGGAGTGGATACTTACCATCACACCATGTTCGAAATGTTGGGTAACTGGTCGTTTGGTGATTACTTTAAAGAAGAAGCGATTGAGTGGGCTTGGGATTTACTTGTGAATGTTTACAAACTTCCGAAAGATCGTTTATATGTGACCGTTTTCGAGGGAGATGCAAAAGAAAATCTTGCTTTTGATCAGGAAGCGTATGACTTCTGGAAGAAATGGATTGATGAAGACCGTATCCTTCGTGGAAATAAAAAAGATAATTTTTGGGAGATGGGCGAGCAAGGTCCTTGTGGTCCATGTTCTGAAATACATATCGATTTACGCTCCGATGAAGCGCGCAAGCAAATTGATGGAAAAGAGTTAGTGAATGCATCCGACCCGCAGGTGATTGAAATCTGGAATAACGTATTCATGGAGTTTAATCGTAAAGCAGATGGCTCTTTAGAACCACTTCCTGCAAAGCATGTCGATACAGGTATGGGCTTCGAACGTTTATGTATGGCCATGCAAATGAAAGTATCGAATTACGATACGGATGTGTTTACGCCAACAATTAATTTTATCGAAGCAGCCTCAGGAATTAAATATGGTACTGCTGAAAAGACCGATATCGCAATGCGCGTATTGTCGGATCATATTCGTGCAATTTCTTTTGCTATCGCCGATGGACAATTACCATCAAACAATAAAGCGGGTTATGTAATTCGTCGTATTTTACGTCGCGCAGTGCGTTATGCATTTACCTTCTTGAATTTAAAAGAAGCATTTTTATATAAGCTAGTGGATATTATCGCAACGCAATTTGCACATGTATTCCCTGAGTTGGATGCGCAACGTGATTTTGTAGCGCGTGTAATTAATGAAGAAGAACTTTCTTTCTTGCGTACGTTAGATACAGGGATTAAAAAGTTTGAAGCTTATGAAGGAAATACTATTGCAGGTGATTTCGCTTTTGAGTTGTATGATACTTTCGGATTCCCTATCGACTTAACTCAATTGATGGCGCGTGAGAATGGAAAGGTGGTAGATATGGAAGGATTTACGCGTTGCATGGAAGAACAGAAAAATCGTTCGCGTAAAGCAACTGCAATGACTACCGATGATTGGACGCAAGTAAGTGATGATGATGCCGTGACATTTGTTGGGTATGATGAAACAACTTGCACTTGTGAAATTGTAAAGTATCGCAAAATCAAGAAAGGAAATAAAGAGCAATATCAACTCGTATTAAACCGTACACCATTTTATGCAGAGAGCGGTGGACAAGTAGGAGATACGGGAACGTTAGCAGCTGATGGCGATAAAGTAATTATTACCGATACGCAAAAAGAAAACAATTTGATTGTTCATTACGCTGACGCCTTACCGAAGAATATCGAAGCAACATTTACGGCAACTATTAATACAGACCGTCGTTCATCGATTACAAAAAATCACAGTGCAACGCATTTAATTCATTCGGCATTAAAGCATGTGTTAGGTTCGCATGTAGCGCAAAAGGGTTCATTGGTGAATGAGCAACAAACACGTTTCGACTTCTCACATTTTTCAAAAGTGACCGACGAAGAGATTTTGCAGATTGAAAAAATAGTGAATCAAAAGGTGCGTGAAAATATTCAACTGAATGAGCAACGCAATGTGCCAATTCAAAAAGCAATTGATGCTGGTGCTACTGCATTGTTTGGTGAAAAATATGGCGACTTTGTTCGTGTCATCACATTTGATCCTGCATACTCTGTGGAGCTTTGCGGAGGAACACACGTAGGTGCAACGGGCGAGATTGGAATGGTGAAGTTAGTAGCAGAAAGTGCAGTCGCGGCTGGTGTTCGTCGTATAGAAGCCATTACTGGAGCAGGTGCTGAAAATTATTTCAAGGAGCAGTCGCAAGTAATGTCACAGATAAAATCACTCTTGAACAACCCGAAAGATGTTGTGAAAGGAGTGGAGTCGTTGATCGAAGAAACGAATGCTTTAAAGAAACAAGTAGAACAGTTCGTGCACGAAAAAGCACAGAGTAGCAAGAAAGAATTGATGAGTCAGGTGGAGAACTTTAATGGTATTAATTGCATTATTGGGACTGTTAACTTACCAGCTGATGCAGTGAAGAATATCTCTTTCGAATTAAAAAATCAGATTGACAATTTGTTTTGTCTGATTGCATCGGAGATGGACGGCAAGCCAATGATCTCATTAATTGTGTCTGAAAATTTAGTTGCAGAAAAATCATTGAATGCAACCACTATCATTCGTGAATTAGCGAAAGACATTCAAGGCGGTGGTGGAGGACAACCTTTTTACGCTACTGCTGGTGGAAAGAATGCTGCTGGAATTAAGTCGTTGTTGGAGAAGGCGAGAGGGTATGTGAAGCATTCGTAAATCAGTAAAATCATAGACTGTTAATTCAATAATGGAATTTACTAATCTGTTATCGGAGTATTCGCTCACGACTATCATGATGCTAGTATTTTTTTCGTTCACGGCAGGATTTATTGATTCCATTGTTGGGGGAGGTGGGTTCATTCAGTTGCCTGCATTGCTGATTAACTTTCCACAGTTATCGTTGCCAACATTAATGGGTACAAATAAAATTGCAGGATTTTCAGGCACCTTTGTTTCTGCCATTCAGTATGGCAAGCGAATAAAATTTGATTTTCGTTTGCTGTTGTTTATTTCGATTATCACCTTCTTATTTTCATATTTAGGTGCGAGCGTTGTCAGCTATCTTAATTCTGATCAGTTAAAACCAGTCATACTTTTAATTCTTATTGTGATGGCTATTTATACATTCATCAAAAAGGATTTAGGTCAACTGCAGAGCAAAGCACTTACAGAAAAACGTAAGATGTTTTATGGTGTATTGCTGGGCGCTTTTGTAGGATTTTATGATGGATTCTTTGGCC
>JBJTMY010000052.1:0-31591 GCA_046073825.1 Bacteroidota bacterium | reverse complement strand
AAGTAAAAAGCCCACTCCAAAATAAATGAAAGAAATAATAAGCAATAGTCGAAGCCAAAGTGGTTCTATGCCGAAGTAATGCGCAACACCACTGCAAACACCACCTACAATTTTATCGTCAGGGTCGCGAAATAGTTTTTTCTCAGCGCGTTCTTGTGTTGATGATTGATGGTCGGATAATTTTTCATCTGCACCAGCAACTTCTGAAGGTTTCCCTAATTGCGTCATTACTTCTTCCACGTCAGCATCGGTAACTACCATTCTGCTATTAGAAATTTTTTCAGAAAACATTTCTGCAATTCTGATTTCAATATCCTGAATAATTTCATCACGTCCATCAGAAAGTGTGAAGTAACTTTTAATGTTCGACAAATAATTTTGTAATTGTTCGAATGCGGTTTCTTCGATGTGAAATACGATGCCGCCAATGTTTACGGTGACTGTTTTTTTCATATTATTTAGAAGTTGTCATGTTAACGGCTTCCGCCAATTCATTCCAGGTTTGATTTAATGCGTTTAAGAATTCTTCGCCTTCCATTGTAAGGGAATAGTACTTTCTTGGTGGTCCGCTCGACGACTCTCTCCAATTGTAGGCGAGAAGTCCTTGATTCTTCAAGCGGGTTAAAAGGGGGTAAAGGGTGCCTTCTACCACGATAAGCTTCGCATCTTTAAGTTTGCTAATTATATCTGACGGATAAACTTCACCTTGTGATATAATACCAAGAATGCAAAACTCCAGTATCCCTTTCCGCATTTGCTGTTGTGTGTTTTCGAGATTACTCATGCTTTTTAGTTGATGGGTGCAAACATAAGTTAATTTTATAGTACTATGCAATACAAGGTACTATTTAAATTTTAAATGCCTGAATTACAGCGATAAAAATTTCAGTAATGAAATAAATTCTTCAATAAAACAGCCAATTTGAGGTTTATTTTTAAATATTCGAGTCATTTAATATGTACCAAAAATCGATATTTTGGTACATGATATTACAATATGGGAGAATATGTCCCACATTAAATTTAGAAATACTTACAATATTTAATTTTGTTTTAAACTTTTATTGTGTCCAATCCCTATTTCAACTTCAAACAATTCTCAATTCAACAAGAGCTATGCTCCATGAAGGTTGGTACAGATGGTGTATTAATCGGAGCTTGGGCAAACGTTTCTCATGCTAGTCGTATTTTAGATATCGGAACTGGAACAGGGCTAATTGCTCTTATGCTTGCGCAACGTTCCAAAGCAACTATTGTTGGAGTTGATGCAGAAGAAAACGCGTTTAAGCAATCTGAAATTAATTTTAATGCATCGCCATGGAAAGAACGATTAACAATCGTTCTTTCAAAAATTCAAGAATATCTATCAGACGAGAAATTTGATATCATCGTTTCTAATCCACCTTACTTTACTGGTTATTATTCTTCGGATGATTTGTCACGCGATATCGCTCGCGCTGCAGACGTTTTGTTGCCTTATGAGGATTTAATTACTGCCGCAAAAAGATTGTTGAAAGAGGAGGGAAGGCTTTCGCTAATTCTCCCTGCCGATCAGCAAGAAAAGATATCAAGTATTGCATTGCAAAACGGATTTGTATTATCTCGTTGTACATTTGTTAAAACTAAAATTGGTAAAGACCCAAAACGGGTTTTGTTGGAATTGGTAAATTCAAATAAAGAAATCGAATTGATTTGCGATGAATTAGTTATTCAGTCTGATGATAACGGCCGCGTATATACGCAGGAATATATCAACCTAACAAAAGATTTTTATTTAGCTTTCTGATTCTGTAAATTGAATTCCGAGCTCGGATAATTCTTTAAGAATTGGTTGATATAATTCTTCTATTACTGGAATTTGAACTCCCTTTAATTTTATATCACCTCTCAAAATATGTCGCGCTGCAATGGCTAATGGTAATCCAACAGTTTTTGCCATGGCTGTGTTGGTTGTGTCGTCTCCTTTTACAACCAAAGATGAAGTCAAATGTTTTGTTTCTCCATTTAACTGATACTCGAAAATATGCTGCATCACAATCATGTCTTTGTCGCCTTCTTTCAAAACCCATTTTTGCTCTAGTAAATGTTGTAGCACTTGCGCAGGACTAACATTTTTTAAATTCGTTTTTTGCTTTTCGAATATGCCTGTATATTGAATCATGTTCATGATTTCACCACCCGCATCGAGTCCGCAAAGTTTAGCAACTTTTTCAGCAATTGAATTCCCTTTAACCCATGATGGTAATAATGATTCAACTATCTTAGCAAAAGTTAAGTTCTCAGCGTTCTCAATTTTATAAGAGTCATCTGTCAAACCAAGCGTTACAAATACTTGCCAAGCTGCACAGTAATTTTTATAACGCAATGTTCCTCTTAGTACAGTAGGAATACTATCTAAGCCATATTGCTTGCGATAACTCAACGAATCACGGTTGGCATATCCGTCAAATTCACCACAATCATGAACAGTTACTTTTTCAATTTCAGTAAATAAACGTTGGTACGGAATGTATTTGTATTCTCCCTTTGAAATATACTTAGCTGTTCCCTGGCCAGCAACAATTACATTTCGTGGGTTCCAGGTAAATTTGTAGCCCCAAGGATTATCATTCGATTCAGGGGCAACCAAACCACCAGTGTATGATTTAAACGAGGCGATATCTCCTCCTGATTTTTTAATTCGATGAATGATTTCCATTGCTGACATGTGGTCAATACCGGGATCTAATCCACATTCATTCAAGAGTAAAATATTGGCATTTACCGCTTCTTGATGCAAGCACTTAATTTCATCAGACACATAGCTTGCAGTAACTAAATTCTTTTTAAAGCGAACACAGTCACGTGCCGCTAATATATGAAGAGCAGGCGGTAATAAAGATATGACTAAATCTGCAGATGAAATTTCTTTTTCCCTTTGCTCCTTGTTTTCAATAGAGAACTCAAAAGGTATGGATTGCGAATGTTTATTTACTTTTGATTGAGCTGCTGCTAATGACAAATCGCCCACTTTTAATATAAATCCGTCTGAGGTGGAATTGTTTAAAAGATATTGAATTAATGTTCCAGATGATTTTCCTGCGCCAAGTAAAAGAATTGTTTTCATAGTGTTCATTCGCTGCGAAGATAAAAATTTAAGAAGTACATTTCTCATTATGTAATTTGCCTAGAATACGTTAAATTTGACCAATCAAAAAAAATAATATGTTAAAACGAGTATTATCCTTAGCAATCTTGATTTGTGTTAATCTAGTAGCGAAATCACAAACGGCCAATTTAATTTTATTTACAGAAAATGGAGAGCAATTTACGGCTATCCTCAATGGAATTCGTCAGAATATAAAGCCAGAAACGAATGTAAAAATAACTGGGTTGAATGCCGAATATTATAAGCTGAAAGTGATTTTTGATAATCAGGCTTTGGGAGAAAGTAATTTCAATATCAACCTTGCCTTAGGAGAAGAGACTACTTATTGCATTAAAAAGAATAATAAAGGAGAATATGTTACACGATTTATGAGTAATGTTCCTTTAGAACAAGCTCCTCAAACCGCAGCTTCACAAACGGTGGTGGTTTACAATGCGAACCCTGCTGCTATGTCAACCGGTGGTAATACAACGGTAACTCATCAGCAAACAACAACAACAACAACAAATGGTTCTGCAAATCCAGACAATGTAAATATTAGTTTGGGTGTTAACGTTGATGGAATGGGCGGTGGAATCAATATGAATATTTCGGGTACTGATATGGGAGGAAATTCAACAGTGCAATCAACTACAACAACCACTACAACCACTACTCATTCATCGAGTAGTAGCTATAATTCAAATGATGATTATAATCATTCTCACCAAGCACCCGCACCTGCGCCAGTAGTATATTTACCTGGCTACAATGGACCAATTGGTTGCCCAGTTCCAATGTCGCCAACTGATTTTTCAGACCTAAAAAGAACAGTAAACTCAAAATCATTTGAAGACACCAAGCTTACCATTGCAAAACAAGTAGTATCATCACAATGCCTTTTAACCAATCAGGTAAAAGAGTTGCTGGGTTGTTTTACTTTCGAAGCGAATAAATTAGACATGGCTAAAAACTGCTATTCTCACACCTATGATATCGGAAATTATTTCAAAGTGAATGACGCATTTACTTTTGAGTCCTCTATTGATGAATTGAATGAGTATATCGAATCCAGAAAATAATAAATAACATAAAGTGTATTGGGCTATCATTTCTGGTAGCCCATTGTTTTTTAGTCAAACTTATTATGCTCAATCAATCAACCTATATTAGATGGGCCTCTATCTTGGCAGGCCTAGCCGTTGCATTAGGCGCATTAGGAGCTCATCAATTAAAAGATGTTTTAAATCCTGTTTCATTAAATGCTTGGGAAACGGGCGTGCGTTATCAGTTAATTCATGCAATCGCCATATTGATTTTAACACTTAATTATCAATATTTTGAAGTCAAAAAAATACGCCAAATTTTGAATATTTTCATCAGTGGAATCCTCTGTTTTAGTGGCAGTGTTTATTTATTAGCCACACAATCGATTACTAAATTGACCGTTTCTTGGTTGGGTCCAATTACACCAATTGGTGGTGTGTTGATGATTTCTGCCTGGGTCTTACTATTTTTACAAACCTTTAAATCAAAATCAATTAAATGAAAAATCTAATAATCATTGCAGCCGTATTTGTTTTGGCTTGTAATCCGTCTAAAAAAGCAAATGGTCCTGTCATTACAGAATCTACTGCTGAATCAAAGGATGAGGTGGAAATGCCTCGTGAAATGCCTCCTGCCCAAAAAGAAAAGACGATTCGACTGGTCGTGACCTTTGCAAGTATTGGAGCTGGTGTAGATCCAAATGGAAAAATAAATCTAGATGCCTATATTAATGCTTTCAAAGAAAAATCGGGCAAATTGGTGAAATATGGAATGCTTGCTTGGGGTAGAGAAGGGGAGTTCGATTGCGAATTTTCGCTTAATGAATTGAACCTTAACGAGCAACCAGAATTTATAAGAGGCTTAAGGAAGCAGTTCCAGGGCAATCAACTTATTCAGATTGAGGAAAATAAACCGAGTCGTTTTAAATAAATAATTTGAAGAAATTTCATTGACGGAAGTATGTTTTTTCCGTTACTTTGCACAAACTTTCAGAAACCAATATGAACAATTACGGAACTAAGAACCCAAATGCTTCTTTAGAGTCTTTAGGTCTAAAAAATGTAGCCATCGCGCATTGGAATTTAACCCCTGCAGAATTAGTTGAAGAGACCATCATGTTAGGAATGGGGTCGTTGACAGATACGGGTGCTTTAGCAATTGATACCGGCGAATTTACTGGTCGTTCTCCTAAAGATAAGTTTTGTGTGGTAGATGCTGAAACAGAAAACACAGTTTGGTGGGGCGATATCAATTTTAAATTTGATGCGGATAAGTTTGAACATATATTTCAAAGAATGCAAGCTTATTTAACCAATCGCGAAGTGTATATCCGTGATGCGTATGCTTGTGCTGATCCTCGTTATCGTTTAAATGTTCGTGTTGTTACAGAATATCCTTGGCAGAATATATTCGTTAACAATTTATTCTTGCGTCCAACACAAGATGAATTGATGACGTTTGATCCAGAGTGGACCATTGTTAACGCTCCAGGGTTTCTTGCTGATCCAAAAATTGATGGTACACGTCAACACAATTTTGCTATCATCAACTTTACAAAAAAGATGATTTTAATTGGTGGAACAGGTTATACAGGAGAGATTAAAAAAGGAATTTTTACGGTGTTAAACTATGTGTTACCACAACATAAAGGGGTACTGAGTATGCACTGTTCTGCTAATATTGGCAAGGACGGAGATACTGCTTTGTTCTTCGGATTATCAGGTACTGGTAAAACAACTTTAAGTGCTGATCCAAACCGTGGGTTAATTGGAGATGACGAGCATGGCTGGAGTGATGATTCTGTTTTCAATTTTGAAGGTGGATGCTATGCGAAATGCGTAAATCTTTCTGCTGAAAAAGAACCTCAAATTTTCAAAGCTATTAAGTTTGGTGCGTTGTTAGAAAATATCGAATGTTATGAAGGAACAACTACTGTTGACTACGATAATATTTCTAAAACGGAGAACACACGTGTTGCTTACCCCATCAATCATATTGATAATGCAGTAGAGCCTTCTGTGGCTAAAAAACCTAAAAACATTTTCTTTTTAACTTGTGATGCGTTCGGAGTATTACCTCCAATCAGTCGTTTAGATAATGGTCAGGCTATGTATCATTTCATTTCAGGTTATACTGCTAAGGTTGCAGGTACAGAAATGGGAATTACAGAGCCTACAACAACTTTCTCGGCTTGTTTTGGTAAAGCGTTTCTTCCATTACATCCTGCAAAATATGCTGAGTTGTTAGGTAAGAAATTAAAAGATAATCCTGAGATTAAAGTGTGGTTAGTTAATACAGGATGGTCTGGTGGTTCTTATGGTGTTGGGTCTCGTATGAAGTTAAGTTATACGCGTGCAATGATTACCGCAGCGTTAAATGGCGAATTTGACAATGTAGAATTTGAAGAGTTACCGGTATTCCGTTTACGTGTGCCAAAATCTTGTTCAGGTGTGCCAACAGAAATATTAAATCCGCGTCAAACATGGGCTGATAAAGCAGCTTTCGATCATACAGCAAATGAATTAGCAAATAAATTTGTAAAGAATTTTGCGCAGTATGCTGATGGGGCAAGTCCTGAGATTATGGCAGCTGCACCTTCTGCTGCTGTGGTCGCTTAATATTATACAATATCATTGAAGGGGCGTTAGAAATAATGCCCCTTTTTCATTCGTATGCAATTATTCTATTGTGAAAATTTAGTTTTAGCTACTGATGTGATTTTGTCGCAAGAAGAATCGTATCATGCCTCACAGGTATTGCGAATGCGTAATGGTGACTCCCTTCATTTAACCGATGGATTAGGTCGTTTGTTTAAAGGAGTTCTAGTGAGTGTTGATTCGAAAAAGTCGATGGTTCATTTAACGGAAGAAATTCCTCAAAGAAATGTTCCTTCATCTTTACATATTGCAATAGCCCCTACCAAAAATATTGATCGCTTTGAATGGTTTTTAGAGAAGTCGACAGAAATGGGCATTAAGGAAATAACACCACTGCTCTGTCGTTATTCAGAAAGAAAAGAAATTAAGCCGGAGCGATTAAATAAAGTGATTGTTTCAGCAGCTAAACAGTCGCACCACTTTTTGTTTCCTCAACTAAATCCTTTAACCAAGGTAGATGAGTTTATGAAGAAAACAGAAACGAGGGAGAACAAATACATTGCTCATTGTGAACCTTCTTCTAAAAATAATTTTATAAAATCAATTACTAATAAGCAAAATGTAATTTTAATGATTGGTCCCGAAGGTGATTTTTCCGAAAGTGAAATTCAATTGGCAATAAGCAATCATTTTACACCTGTTTCATTAGGGGAGTATCGTTTGCGAACTGAAACAGCAGGGGTTTATGCCAGCGCTGTTTTCAATGCAATTAATCCTTGATTGTTGTAATAAAAACTAAATTTGAAGGATGAAAAAAGTTTTTACATACTTATTCCTATTGTTGTTTTTTGTTTCGGCTACAATACCCACCGAGCCTACTGTTAAAATAGCATTGTTGAAATATAATGGAGGTGGTGACTGGTATGCGAATTTAGAAACGTCGTTGAAGAATTTAATTGGTTTCTGTAATCAAAATTTAGGAACAACCATTAATGCAGAACAAGCGATTGTTGAAGTCGGTAGCCCCGATATTTTTAACTATCCATTTGTTCACATGACCGGACATGGTAACGTTGTGTTTTCTCAGCAGGAAGCAGATAATTTAAGAAAGTACTTAATTGGTGGAGGATTTTTGCATATCTCCGATAATTATGGAATGGATAAATTTATTCGTACTCAAATGAAAAAAGTTTTTCCTGAATTGACTTTCGTGGAGTTGCCATTTAATCATCCTATCTATCATCAGAAATTTGAATTTGCGAACGGCTTACCAAAAATTCATGAGCATGATAATAAAGCGCCGGAGGGATTTGGGTTGATTTATAATGGTCGCTTGGTTTGTTTTTATGATTATGAATGTGATTTAGGTGATGGATGGGAAGATCAGGAAGTTCATAAGGATTCACAGGAAAATAGAACGCGAGCTTTGAAAATGGGAGCTAATTTGATTCAATACGCCTTCGAAAATTAAAACTGTATATGCAAAAAATAGTTGGCTGGTTATTGATAGGTTTGTGCTTGCAGCTATTTATTCCTCGAGAATTATGGCACGAGCTCAGTGGTCATCATGATTCAGTGGATGTTTATTGTCATGAGCACAATGCTGATGTATCAGTAGCCCATAATCACTGTTTGATTTTTGATTTGACCGGCGATCCGATTTTATATGGTGGGTTTAAGCATTTTATTTTTTTACAGTTTGTTTTTGTTTTGATTTTATTCGGATTGCTAGAGCAAAAAACTAATTGTTTTGTACTGCAATTTTCTAATAAAGGTCCACCATTGATTTGATTTTGTCAATCAATTTCAATATTCAATTTTTTAATAAAGTCAATCAATGAAAAAATTATTTTTTTTCATCGTTGCTGTTTTTATCAGTAACGATATATATGCTCAGTCTATATTGAGTGGAAAAGTTTATGATAAAAGCACCAATGAAACAATTGAAGGTGCTTCTGTAATAATCCCTGATTTAAAAGTAGGTGTTGTTACAAATTCAGAAGGAAATTTTATTTTAAATCATCTCCCTTCAAAAAAAACAATCATTCAAGTACGAATGTTCGGCTACGCTTTAATCAGTAATAGTGTAGATTTGGTAAAGGGAGAAAACACAATCAATTTTTATTTGTTGCCACAAGTGCTGGAAAAAAACGAAGTGGTAATTACAGGCTCTGCCTTTACCACTAGTCATGCACAATCTAGTTTAAGCGTTGAGCCGCTAGAAAAAAAACAATTGCAAAGCAATGGCGCAACCAATATAACAGAAGCAATCAGTCAGGTTGCGGGAGTGTCATCTATTAGTACAGGAGGTGGGATTTCTAAGCCAGTTATTCGTGGACTAGGGTATAACCGAATCGTTACAATAAACGAAGGAATTCGACAAGAGGGTCAGCAGTGGGGCGATGAACACGGATTAGAAATAGACCAGTTTGCGGCCGAAAGAGTAGAGGTATTAAAAGGTCCTGCTTCGCTCTTGTTTGGTTCAGATGCAATAGGTGGCGTAATTAATATTTTAGCACCCTTGCCGGCATCACATGGAAGTATTAATGGAGAGGTGACCAGTCAGTATCAAAGCAATAATCACTTGTATGTACAAAGTGCAATGTTGGAAGGAAATCAAAAAGGAATTGTTTGGTGTGGTCGTTATACGATAAAAAATGCCGCTGCTTATTCAACCCCTCATCAAGTAGTATATAATTCTGCTTTTAATGAGGCAAATGCTAGTGGTATGATTGGAATAAATCGTAAATGGGGATATCAGCATGTGTATTTCAGTTCTTTTCAGGCGCGCTATGGAATGATTGAAGGGGACCGTGATAGTAATGGATTATTTGTGAATCATGAGGGTGTTTCCGTTTCTAACGCTGAGGCATTAACCCGGAAGCTTGATTTGCCATTTCAATACGTTAATCATTATAAAATTTCTACACTAGGAAGTTACTTCTTGAAGAAAGGAAACTTGCGAACAGTCTTTGGCTGGCAAAAAAATCAACGAATGGAGTTTGAAGACAATGAATTCATACCAGGTATGTCCATCGATTTAACAACCATGTCTGCAGATGTTAAATATTATTTCCCTGAACTTAAAAATTATGAAGTAGTGATTGGTTGGAGTGGTGGCGCTCAAGCCAATAAAAATAAGGGGGGCGTTTATTTAATACCCAATTACAACTCGAGAGAAACGGGAGTTTTTGCATCGGTCAAAAAAACAAATAATAAGTGGACAAAAAATGTAGGGTTACGTTACGATTATAAAAATATTATTGGCGACTCTTTAACATCATTATTTGTGGCCTTTAATAAATTGTATGCTGCATGGAGTGGGGCTTTGGGATGTACGTATGAAGCTTCCGATAAATTGCATTTTAAAGGAAACTTAGGTCGAGGATTTCGCATACCTAATATATCGGAGCTCTCGGCCAATGGTATTCATGAAGGCACCTATCGTTACGAAATTGGTAATCCGAATTTAAAGCCTGAAACAAGTTGGCAGTTTGATGTAGGAGCAGGTTATGAGAATCAAAAAACTGGATGGGAACTTTCTTTGTTTTATAATTATTTTAATCAATTTATTTATTGTCGTAATGCAGGCATGGAATTATTTAACAGTGGGAATGCAGTTTATCCCATCTTTCGCTATGTACAAGGAAATGCCGATTTTATCGGGGGCGAATTTTCAATTGACCATCATTTAACTAATCAGCTGCATTTTGAAAATAAATTTTCTTACGTAAAGGCAACCAACTTAGAGACTCATTTGCCAATACCTTACATTCCTCCTTTTCACTTTAATTCGTCACTTATTTACGAGCTGCTGAAAAATCGAGAGGGCAAGTTAAAAAGCATGCAGGTTTCAGCACAGGTCGATTACTTTGCAAAACAAAATCGGATTGATTCGTTTGAAACAACAACAAAACAATACTCTTTGATTTCCTGTGGTACAAATGCGCATTTTGAATCTAAGCATATAACTTTTGATATTTTTTGTCAGGTAAATAATCTCACAAATGTTACATATTACAATCACCTATCACGGCTTAAATACATTCAAGTGTCAGGAATGGGACGCAATCTCACAATCGGTTGTTCAATACCATTCGGATTAGTAAAGCATTAATCCTTCTACTTTCTTTATCTTCGCACAATGTTATTAAAATCAGATTTACGCTTAGTAGTATCCACCTATGCTGGGTTAGAAGAATTATTGTCAAAAGAACTTCGTCAGTTAGGTGGGCGAGATGTTGAAATTCATACACGTGCAGTATCGTGTATTGGTGATTTAGGGTTTGTTTATAAGGTGAATTTTAGCAGTCGTTTAGCACTTCGAGTTATGATTAGTTTAGCGGGCTTTACAATTAAAGATGGGGATGATTTATACCAACAAGTAATGAAGCTAGACTGGACGGAGTTAATGAAAGTAAATCAGACTTTTTCTGTTCGATGTACCTTAAATTCTGATTTGTTTGATAACAATTTATTTCCTGCCTTGAAAGTAAAAGATGCTATTGCTGATTTGTTTCGTAAGGAAACCGGCAAGCGTCCTGATGTCAGCAAGACCGACCCCGATTTGGAAGTCAATGTTTTTATAAATAAAAATAAATGCACACTATTAATCAATAGCAGTGGAGAATCTTTGCATCGTCGCGGTTATCGTGTAGATGTAGATAAAGCACCATTAAGCGAAGTGTTAGCTGCAGGTATAATTATGTTGGCTGGCTGGGAGCCCCACAAACCGCTGGTAGATTTTATGTGTGGTTCTGGAACTATTCCTATTGAAGCGGCATTAATGTCGGCAAATATTCCTCCTGGTGTTTTTCGCAAAAAATATGCATTTGAGAAATGGTTGAATTTTGATGAGGCATTATATAAAACTATTCGGGAAAAGCAATTAGAGCGTATTAATGAGCAGCCAGTACGAATTTATGGTAATGAAATAAATAAATATACTTTCGAAAAGGCAAAAGAGAATGTGGTGAGTGCTGGAGTAGAGGATATGGTCGAGTTAACATTGGGAGATTTTCGCGACTTCGAACGGCCGGAAGGGAATGGAGTCATTATAATCAATCCTCCTTATGGAGAGAAGCTAAAGGTGGAAGACATTGAAGCGATGTACAAAGAAATTGGAGATAAATTCAAGAAGAGTTATGCTGGATATAAAGCTTGGATCTTTACGGGTTCTCCAGAAGGAGCAAAGGCTGTTGGTTTGAGAAGTAACCGTAAGATTAAATTATTCAATGGGCCAATAGACTGTCGTTTGTTAGGCTATGAGCTTTTTGAAGGAAGTAAAAAAGACCTTTATCAGAATAAATAATTAGGGGGTAGCGTAAAAAAGCAAGAGCGGCAATTTCTTTGAAATTGCCGCTCTAAACTTATGAAAACAAATTTTATTATTATTCAATTACTGCACCATCAACTAAGATTCGTCCGCAATGCTCACAAACAATAACTTTCTTACGCTGACGGATGTCTAACTGGCGCTGAGGCGGGATTTTATTGAAACAACCACCACAAGCATCACGATCAACCGGAACTACCGCTAAACCATTTCTTGCATTTTTGCGAATGCGTTGGTATGCAGTTAATAATCGAGCTTCAATAACGTCAGATGCCTTGTCAGACTCAATGGTTAATTCTTTCTCTTCTTTTTCTGTTTCCGCTATAATCGATTCTAATTCTTCCTTCTTATTTACTAAGTCTAGTTTTCTTTCTTCTAATGCTTTGATTGATGCTTCAACAATTAAATTCTTCGATGCTAATTCAGCAGTATGTTCTTTAATACGCTTTTCGCATAATTGAATTTCTAATTGCTGATATTCGATTTCTTTATTTAATGAATCGAACTCGCGATTGTTTTTTACACTTGCTTGCTGAGCCTGGAATTTCTTAATCGCAGCTTGTGCATCTTTAATAGCTTGCTTACGATTTTTAATTTGTTCATCTAATTCAGCAGCTTCTTCTGTGTAGTTGGTTACACGAGTTTGTAATCCTGCAATCTCATCTTCTAAATCCAATACTTCCATTGGTAATTCACCACGAGTAATGCGAATTCGATCGATTTGACTGTCGATTATTTGTAATTGGTAAAGTGCACGAAGCTTATGTTCAATGCTGTTGTCGCCTTTCTCGATTGAACGAACAATCGGCTTTGCTTTCTTTGGAACTTCAACAACTTCAGCTTCTGCTTTCTTAGACTTTCTAGTAGCCATGATTAGATGTAGTTAATAGGATTGGTATTAATCTCCGTTAAACGGATGGCAAATGTAGGAAATTTTTCGCTAAGCCAATCACCTAAAAGTTCATTTGTGTATTGTTCACTTTCATAATGTCCAATATCGGCAATAACTATCTCATTATCGGCATCAAAAAACTGATGGTATTTGAAGTCGCCGGTAATGAAAATATCTGCCCCGGAACGTTTTGCCTCTTCCAGCAAAAAACTTCCAGCACCTCCACAAACTGCTACTCGCTTAATAGGGCGATTTATGGGTTTAGTATAGCGAATACAATCAGTTTTGATTTTGGTTTTCAGCGATTTAAGAAATTCTAAGGTGTTGGTTTCATTTGTAATGTCTCCAATTATTCCCGCCCCGGCATCCTGCCATTTATTCTCTAATGCGATTAATTCGTAAGCTACTTCCTCGTACGGATGGGCTGATTTTAAAGCTGCTAATACTTGGCTTTGTATCGGCTTTTCAAGTACTACTTCAATTTTTACCTCTTTGCCGGTAAATCGAATATTTTTTTCACCTAATTGCGGATTACTCTCATTTCCACCTTTGAAGGTGCCTTCTCCGTTAGTGGTAAAACTGCATTCTGAATAATTTCCAATATTTCCAGCCCCACTTTTAAATAAAGCTTCCTTTACAAATTCGGCTTGTTCGATAGGAACGTACGTGCTAAGCTTTAATAATTTATGTGTAATTGGACTTAAGACCTGGCAATTAATCAATCCAATTTTTTTGGCAATTTGTGCATTTACACCGTGCTTTACATTGTCTAAATTGGTATGTATTGCATATATTGCAATGTCATTTTTAATAGCTTTAATAATGGTTCGTTCAATGTAATTTTTACCGTTCAACTTTTTCAATCCTGTAAATACAATGGGGTGATGAGCAATCACTAGATTGTATCCATGGCGAATAGCTTCTTCAATGACATCTTCTGTGCTATCAAGGCAAATAATTGCTCCTTTAATTTCCATAGAAGGATTCCCACAAATTAACCCCGAGTTATCATAGCTTTCCTGTAGCGATAAAGGCGCTTTCTCTTCTAAAAACTGAATTATTTCTTTTAGTTGCATGTTCAAGTGTTAAGTCCTACAAATTTAATCACTCTGTGTACTCAAAAAGTTATATTTTTGAAACTATGCGCATTTTATTGCTTCCATTCTCCATTTTATATGGTGTAATTGTATTTGTTCGAAACAAAATGTTCGATTGGAGATTGTTAAAGGAGCAATCTTTCTCTACGTTTATTGTTAGCATCGGAAATTTATCCGCCGGCGGTACGGGCAAATCTCCTCATGTAATTTGGCTAATTGAAAAATTGAAATCAGAATTTAATTTAGCCGTTTTAAGCAGGGGGTATGGCCGTTCGTCAAAAGGTTTTAAATGGGTATTGCCTACAAGTGGTGCTACGCAAGTAGGGGATGAACCATTACAGTATGCTACTTTGTTTTCGGATATTACGGTAGCTGTTTGTGAAAAGAGAGTAGAAGGTATTCAAAAAATGGAGAGAGAAAAAAAAATGCAATTGGTAATATTGGATGATGCCTTTCAACATCGATATGTGAAGCCTGATTTCAATATTCTAATTACGGATTACGCTCATTTGTTTTATGAGGATTTTTTGCTGCCAGTTGGTCGCCTGCGAGAACAGAAATCCGGTGTTAAGCGAGCCGACGTAATGATTGTTAGTAAGTCGCCAGAAAACCTCTCCGATTCCGATATTGCGGCTGTGTCAAAGAAAATTCAAAGCTTTGGTGTTTATAAAATCTTGTTTTCGTATATTCGATACCGTGAGTCGATGGAGTTTTCAGATGGCGAAAAAATGCCTATTGCTTATTTGAGAAACTGCCACGTTATTTTGGTTGCAGGCATAGCTAATCCATCACCATTTATTGAATTCGTCAAGTCCTCTGCAAAGTCAATGGCCGAATTTGTTTTTGATGATCATCATGTATTTACCTCAGGTGAAATATTGAAAATTAAACAATCTTATGAGCAGTCCTTAAATCGGTTAAACAGCCCGATTGTTATTTTAACAACTCGAAAAGATTGGATGCGATTAAATTCTTCAGAGTTAAAGCATTTGCATCAATCATTGCCCATTGCGGTGTTGGATATTGAAATAGGTTTTCATGAAAGGAGTGCAAATTTACTTTTAACGTGGGTGAAAGATTCTATTAACAGTAAAATAAAATGAAAAAAATACTTTTTATAGTGATTTTTTTGGTTGGCCTTAACGCGCATGCGCAAGTGTTCCAATCTTTTAATATGAATCTGCTTTCTCAATGGAATGACACTACTGTGGTAGCCGAACCTTCTTACGGAATTAAATACAATGGGATATGGGGGTATGAGGCTAACGGCCATGAATATGGGCTGATTGGTTCAACTGCAGGAGTTTATTTTATTGATATTACAAATCCCCAAAATCCTGTTGTTTCCGATTTTGTAGCGGGACGCAGAGCAGCTTGTATATGGCGCGAAATAAAAACGTATAGCCATTACGCTTATTTAATAAGTGATGATCAATCGCCCAATAGTTTTCAAATTGTCGATTTACAATATTTACCAGATTCTGTTCATGTGGTTGCAGATTATTCTTCGTTGTTTGAAAGAGGTCACACCTTATTTGTTGATGGCAATAAGCTTTATGTTGGAATTGCACGTGGGGGACAATTCTCAACAAATGCCTCGATGGCGGTGTTTAGTTTAAATAATCCTGTTGCTCCCGTATATTTACGAAGCATTAATGACGATTTTCCTACTTTATTAGCCGGCAATCAGGTTCATGATATGTTTGTGAAAAATGATACGATTTATGCTTCCTGTGGTTATGACGGACTTTATATATTTAAGTTTGACTCATTATCGAATCATATTCAATTAATAAATTCGCTAACATCTTACCCTTCCCAAGGTTATAACCATAGTTCCGCATTAGCAGATAATGGTGCATTGGTGTTTACAGATGAAGTTCCTACAGGACTACCCGTTAAAATAGTAGATGCTTCTGATTTGCAAAATTTAACAGTGACATCATCATTTAGTAGTAATTCAGGTGTAACACCTCATAATCCATTTATCAAAAACAATATGTGTTATATGGCTTACTATCTGGATGGATTGTTTGTTTACGATGTTTCCGATATGTACAATCCCGTACTAACTGCATATTTTGATACCCATTATCAAGATGCCTTAGGAGGACCTTACCCATCATTAGGATATCAGGGGGCTTGGGGAGCTTATCCGTTTTTTTTAAGCGGAAATATAATAGTATCTGATATGCAAAATGGAATGTTCGTTTTGAATCAAGCTTCTAGTGTCGTTTTGAATAATGAAATAAAGGGTCGTTTAAGTGTGTATCCCAATCCTGTTAAATCTAATGATAATATTACTATATCAAATATTAATAATGAAAAGCTAATAAAAATTGTCCTTATGAATAGCATTGGAGATTTGATATTAGATAATGAATTGCCCGTAATTAATCATAAAGCAACTATTTCATTAATGGGAGTTAATCCTGGGTTGTATTTTTTGAATTTGAAAGTTGGTTCTGAATCATTTATTGAAAAAATAATTGTGAACTAAAACAAAAAGAGACCTGTTTAGGTCTCTTTTTATGCAAGCAGTAATTAAGGGTTTAAATAATATTAATTAGTTTTTAAAACTCGTGTTACGTTTTTAAATTCACCTTGTTGAACGGTTACCATGTAAATACCATTTAATAAATCATTACCAAATTGAACGGTGTTCTCACTACCATCAAAGTTAAAAGTTTCTACTACACGTCCACTTAAATCGGTTATCGTTACTATTGCTGGCGTGTTGGTTAAATCAGTTTGTAAATTTAAATTGAAAGTATTGTTAGAAGGATTTGGATAAATTTGAGCATCCATTGCAGATCCATCCAATCTTTCAGCATAAGATAAAGTTGAATGATTAGGGCGTAATGTTGCAATACCAATCTGACAAATTCCTCCGTAGCAATAAGGAATTCCATCAATAACAGGTCGCACGCGTACGTTATAAAATTTTGAAACTTGTAAGGCAGGTGTTACGTCTGCAAAACGACACCATCTGTCATTAGAAGTGTACGTCCAAGTAACTCCAGGATGACCTGTTTCTTCAAATTCAAATTGGTATTGAGGAGCAGATAAATAAGTTAAAACTAGTTCTGCTTTAATGCTATCGGTCGAGTTATAGTTGAACACTCCACAATATTGAGAACGAACTTCAATTTCACGGATGGAACGAATGACAGTAGAGGAATTAAACTTACATCCACCACCTAGTTGTACTGTTAAATTAACGGTGGAAGTATCTAAGATTGGTCCACCGCCACTACCATCTAAAAGGATAGATGCATTTTGTGAATTGGAAGACCCACCTGTAGCGCTTCCATCAAACCAAGTCCATTGATAATTTGCAAATCCCGGATCGGCAGCCAAGTTGAAATAGGCCGGCTTACAAGCAACTAACGGAGTTAATGCAGTAATTGCTGGCTGGTATCCATTGTCAAAAACGTTAATATCAACGGTTGTACTTGCAGAGTAATTACATCCATTTGCATTGGTTGAAGTAGTTAGGACATAAGTTCCAGACTGATTAGCCCAAATAGCCGGAGTGGTTGCTCCAGTATTCCACGAATAAGTATAATAAGGTCTTCTGCTTTTTGCTACTAATTTAACTGAGTCTCCCGGACAAACATTTACATCTCCTTTAACGAAGATGGAAGGATGTGGTTCAACGATTACAGTGTAAGGAACTAATGCGCTTGAAACTTGACGCACGCCATTGTAATGCGTGATACCGGTAACACGGACACGATAAACTCCCCCTTGATAAATGTTTATTGAAGAGGTTGTATCGCCTGTTGACCATAAATAAGAAAATGGCCCCATCATTCCAGTAGTTACTGCTGATAATGTTGTGCCCTCACATACCGTAGGACCCGCAGGGGAAATTGTCACACTTGCATTTTGAGCAAAAGCTCCAAAGGTCATTGCAGTTAATACAATGAATAAAATGTTTTTTGGTTTCATAAAATAATTAGTTAGTATTTTGGTTTAACGGTTTGGGTAAAGTATACTAGAAACAAAAATAAAGATATAAGTATTTTTAAATATAGTTTTTTGTAAATTTTAATTTGTTTTTTTTAAAAATTAATTGTTAACAACTAAGTCATTAATTAATAAAACAGAGGCTTATTCAAGGCCTCTGTTTTATTAATTATAACAACAATTATATTAGTTGGTTTTTAAAATGCGAGTTACATTTTTAAAATCTCCTTGCTGAACAGTTACCATGTAAATTCCATTGGTTAACTGTTTTCCGAATTGAACTGTTTTTTCTGATCCATCAAAAGTGAATGTGTCAATTGTTCTTCCGCTTAAATCAGTTACTGTTACAATAGCAGGAGTGTCGTTTTGATCACTATTTAAAACTAAATTAAATTCAGAGCTAGATGGATTTGGATAAATCTGTGCATCGACTACGGTTCCATCAATACGTTCTGCATAAGATAGTGTCGTGTGGTTCGGTCGAAGTGTAGCGATTCCAATTTGACAAACCCCTCCATAGCAATATCCTACACCATCAAGTACTGGGCGAACTCGTACATTATAAAACTTGGTCGGTAATAATGCAGGTGAAACATCTGCAATTCGACACCATTGACTGTTTGAAAGATGTGTCCAAGTTATGCCAGGCTGACTTGTCTCTTCAAATTCAAATTCATATTGAGGAGCTGTTAGGTAGGGTAATATAAGTTCACATTTAATACTATCGGTGCTGTTGAAATTAAATACACCACAATCTTGAGATCTTAATTCTATTTGACGCACAGAACGAATAACTGTTCCTGAAGAAGAAAATTTACAAGCACCGTTTAATTGAACTGTTAAATAAACAGTTGCAGTATCTAGTACAGCTCCGCCTGTACTACCATCCATTAAAATAGCAACAGATTGATTAGTAGATGAGCCTCCAGCCGTTGTGCCATCATACCAGCTCCACTCGTAGCTTGAGAAACCAGGATCAGCGCTCAAGTGCACGAAGCCTGGCTTGCATACAGTTAGGGATGATAACGCATTTACAGCAGGTTGATAGCCGTTATCATAAACATTGATATCTACCGTTGTCGATGCCGAAAAGTTGCATCCTCCCGCATTGGTAGAGGTTGTTAAAACGTAAGTTCCTGATTGATTTGCATAAGTATAGGCCATGTTCGATCCATTACTCCAAGAGTACGAATAATAAGGTCTTCTGCCTTTTGCAACTAATTTAACAGAGTCTCCCGGACATAAACTCGTATTTCCTTTAACGGATATTGTTGGGTTGGGGGCCACAATTACTGTGTAAGGTACTAGCGCGCTTGATACGGTACGCACACCGTTGTATAGGGTATTGCCTGTAACTCTAACTCTATAAGTTCCGCTTTGGTGAACCAAAATTGAAGAGGTGGTTTCACCTGTCGACCATAAGTACGTAAATGGTCCTGTCATGCCAGTTGTTACAGCAGATAGAGAACTTCCTTCACATACCGTAGGACCCGCTGGCGAAATAGCAACACTGGCGTTTTGTGCTTTTAAACTTGTTGTAAATAACAGTAAAAGTGCACCAATGCTGTTAATAGTAAATGATTTAATCATGATTATTTGAGTTTATATGTTTGACAAAATATTTTAAGAAAGCAAATTTAGGTATTCAGAGAGGCTAAGTAAAGTAATTGAGCTTATTTTTTGGCTTTTATGCACATTGACACTGTTAATAAAGGTTTTTATTGGGTGAAATTAATTCTATTCTGAAATAAATGGAAACATTAATTTTATCTGCTCGATAAATGCTCGTATGCGCAAGGTAGGTTTTCTAACAATCGTATGTATATTAAGTTTTTTTGTTGCACCCTGTCAACGATTAAATGTTATCAATTACAACCAAAGTAATGGGCTTCCTAGTAACCAGATTAATGACTTAATTCAAGACCGTAATGGGCTTATATGGATTGCAACAATGTCTGGTGTTATTACTTACGATGGCAAGAGTTTTTCAAATATGGATAACTGTCCAGACTTAACCAACAACCCTGTTAAATCAATATACCAAGATTTAAAGGGTAATTTATGGTTTGGCACTATACGAAAAGGGTTGTTTAAATTCACAGGTACTAAGTTTACTGAATTTAACGTCGATAACGGACTTCCTAATGATGTAATCAATGTGATTACAGGTGATGAAAAAAATGGTTTATGGATAGGAACTAACGATGGGTTGTCGCATTTTGATGGGATTAAATTTGTTAATTATAATGTTAAAAATGGATTGCCAAGTAATATCGTCTTCGATATTGAAACTGATAAATCGGGTAAAGTTTGGATTGCTACAGCCAATGGTGTTGCTGTTTTAATGGATGGAAAATTTATCAATTATTCTTCGGGTGTTGCTGGGTTTAATAGCAATATCGTTTATTGTATTGAAAAAATAAGTGATGATGAAATTTGCTTTGGAACTTATGATGGGCTTTCTATTTTAAAAGATGACCATTTTACCAATTTTACTAATTTTAATGGAGGATTAAATAATCGAGTAGATGCTCTATATTTTGACCGACAAGGTGTATTATGGATAGGAACTTATGGAGGTGGATTAATTAAAAAAACAGGAGACGTTTTTGAATCAGTAAAATTAAGTGAGGCCGTGAATGGTCGAATTATTACCTCAATTATTAATGATCGAGAAGGGAATTTCTGGATAGGATCCTGGATGGGAATTTATAAATACGATAATAATCGTTTCATTACTTTTAATGCAGAAGATGGTTTAGAAAATAACAATATTCTATCAATCTATTATGATGATCAATTCGATCAATTACTAATGGGGACACTAGCTGGCGGATTAAATTTTATTAAAGATGGAAAGGTTTTGACAAATGCTCTGAATGGAAATAGTGTATGGTCAATTAAAAGAGAAGATTTGGTAAATATTTGGTTGGGAACTACAAATGGCCCTGCATTGTATAATTCAAAAACAAATGAATTTACTTATCCTCTTGTTCAATTACAAAATACAATTGTTTATGCAATTGAAAAAACAAAGTCGGGGATCGTTTATTTTGGAACCGACAAGGGGCTCTATAAATATTCAAATAATCAACTCTACTTAATAAACGCACAAAATGGATTGTCTAATGAAAGTGTAAGGGCTATTTATGAGGATGAGAATAATGTACTTTGGGTTGGCACGATGAAAGGAACTTTTCAAATCAATAATGATAATGCTGTTTCTTTTAATGATTTGTTTAAAATAAAAAAGTCGCCAATTACCAGTATCACGAGTGATGGAAAAGGAGCAATATTAATTGGTAGTTATGATTTAGGTTTAATAGCTTTTGATGATTCAAAACCTGCTGATCAAAAGGTGCAAATTGTTGATGTGCAAAGAGGTCTTTCAAACAATAAAGTGTTGTTCACTATGTTTGAAAACGAACATTATTTGTGGGTCGGTACAACCTCCGGCATTGATCGTTTAGATTGGAAACGTTTTAACAATTCTGGGCAAATAGCATTCAATCATCTTAATAAGAGTAATGGTTATAACGGCGTCGAAACCAATGCAGCTACTAAAGATAAATCTGGAAATATTTGGTTAGGTTCTGTGAATGGAGCTATTCGTTTTAATCCGAATACGGGTTTTATAAAAACTACTTTACCTTCTCTTTCTATTTCAAAGGTGCAATTGTTTTTTGAAAATGTTGATTGGTCAAAAATGAATTTCAGTGTTAATTCACACACGGGATTGCCTGTTGATTTAATTCTGAATTATGCAGATAACAATTTAAATTTTGTTTGTTCTGGAGTTTATTTAACCGCACCCGAAGAATTGCGTTACCGTTATTATTTAGAAGGGTTTGATCAACATTGGTCGCCATTAACTAAATCGAATTTTGCAAATTATTCAAATATTCCACCAGGCAACTATGTTTTTAAAGTTCAGGCCACTGCTAACGGTTACGACTATACGATGCCAGTAACATTTGCATTTGAAATTAAACCTCCATTTTATAAGACCATTTGGGCGTATATTTTTTATGTCGTTTCGATTACTTCAGCAATTGTTTTTTCATATCGTTATCGCACACGCTCACTTAGAAAGGCAAAGGAAATACTTGAAGGTAAAGTAGAAGACCGAACGAAAGAGCTTCAAGAAAAAAATAGTGAACTTGAAAAGTTATCATTGGTAGCATCTGAAACAGATAATGCTATTATGATTTTTGATGCTAATCAAAAGCTTGAGTGGGTGAACGCAGGTTTTGAAAAACTAACAGAATTTTCTCTGTTTGAATTTAAACAATCTAGAGGAGATTCGTTAAAAGATATTTCATCTAATAAAGAGGTTAGTTTTTTTCTTAATGATATAATCACAGAAAAGAAATCGATAGTTTACGAATCGGAAATTAGGAGTAAATCAGGAAAGCACTTTTGGCTTTCATCAACATTAACTCCCATATTCGATGAAAATAATGAATTAAAAAATATTGTAGTTATTGAAACGGATATTACACTTCGTAAAAAAATGGAGGAGCAAATAAAGGGGGCCTTGGAGGAAAAGGGATTGCTTTTACGTGAGATTCATCATCGAGTGAAAAATAATTTACAAATTATCATTAGTCTGTTTAATTTACAAACAAGTTATATTGATGATGAAAAGGCTTTTCAGGCATTGAAAGAAGGGCAGGATAGAATTAAAAGTATGGCTTTGATTCATGAACGATTTTATCAGTCAGATGGCATTTCTAAAATTGATTTTGATGAGTATGCTCGAAAATTGGTTGAGCATTTATACTCTTCTTTTAAAATTAATCAAGGAAAAATAATGGTGGATATTCAAGTGCAAAATGTGCAATTAGACATTGATACAGCTGTTCCATGTGGATTGATCATCAATGAAATTGTTTCTAATGCCTTTAAGCATGCATTCGTTGGATTAGAGAATGGAACCATATCCCTTCTTCTTAAAAACACGTCAACTGATAATTATTACCTTGAAATAAAAGATGATGGAGTAGGGATGCCTGCTGATTTTAATATCGAAAATTCGGATTCCTTAGGATTTCAATTGATACAGGCATTGACGGACCAGTTGGATGGTAAATTGGAATTAGTAACTTCGCCAAGCAAGGGTTTGACCTATAAATTAAACTTTAAAAACATAAGCTAAATAGTACACCATGAGCAAAACAAGAATTTTAGTAGTGGAAGATGAGAGCATCGTTGCGAAAGATATTCAACGTACTCTCGAGAAATTAGGATATGATGTCCCTGGAACTGCATCATCTGCCGCCGCTGCCTATGAGAAGCTGGAAGAATTAGAACCGGATCTTGTATTTTTAGATGTAAAACTGAAAGGTGAACAAGATGGCGTTCATATTGCTGAACACATTAAAGATCGTTATGATATACCTGTAATCTTTTTAACTTCTTTCATAGACCAGGAAACAATCGATCGTGCAAAAGTAACGGAGCCCTACGGATATTTGGTAAAACCTTTTAATGAAGGTGACTTGAAAACTACTGTTGAAATGGCGCTCTTCAAATTTGCAAAAGATCGTGAAGTAAGAATGTCGGAACAGCGACTTTCAAATGCGCTTGGGAAAATTGAAAATGCTGTTTTTGTTACAGACCAAGACTTGCGATTGAATTATATTAATGAGAAAGCGCTGACAATTTGTGGTGGATTAAGTGGGATGGATTCAATTGGATTAGACGTGTTTTCACTCATAGGTATTGAGAAAGAAGGGGGAGTCAATATTTCGAAAGAAGATTTAAAAAACAATGTTATTAGAGATAATATTTACACTTTATCGAATGCCTATGTAATTATTAAGAAAGATAACAGCAATATTCCTTGCAATTTTACAGCTTCGGCTGTTCGCGATGAAAAGGACAACTTCTTAGGTATAGCCATCGTAGTTACAGATGCGAATGAAGCAGCTGCTGTTGCTCCAAACCAAGTGGTGCCTTCTACTATCATGGATAATCAGGTTGTACAAAACTCTTTCTTCGTGAAGAAAGGCTCCATGTTGGTAAAGGTTTATTTAGATAATGTTCAATGGATTCAGGCCATGGATAATTATGTAATTATTCAAACCAACACCGATCAGTTTATTATTCATTCAACCATGAAAGATGTAGAGATGAAATTGCCATCGGCTAAGTTTTTACGTGTACATCGTTCGTATATCATTCCATTGGAGAAAATAACAGTGCTCGATGAAAATTCGGTGCTTATTGGTGATAAAACTATTCCAATTGGTAAGTCATATAAAGAAGTATTTATGTCTCGATTAAACTTTTTATAAACATCGGTAATTACATAAAACAAAAGCCCTCTTTTCATGAAAAGAGGGCTTTTGTTTTTGTGATGCGTTTTAGTTATTCTTCTTCGCGCATATTATGAAATACATTTTGTACATCTTCATCTTCTTCAATCTTCTCAATCATTTTCATTACTTCTGCCCTTTGTACTTCTGTTACGTCTGCATAGGTTGCAGGAATACGATCCAGTTCAGCACTGATAATGGTAATTCCTTTTTCTTCCAATGCTTTTTGCATTGGGCCAAAATCTGAAAAAGAAGTATATACAGCTACTTCGTTTTCGTCTGATTCAAATTCTTCCGCACCAAAATCAATTAATTCTAATTCTAAATCTTCTAATGTGCGACTTCCTTTTTCAATCGTAAAAATACCTTTGCGATTAAAAATAAAATCTAAGGACCCTGTTTTTCCCAATGATCCTTCTGCACGATTAAAGTACATTCGAATATTTGCTACTGTTCGAGTGTTATTGTCAGTTGCCGTCTCTACTAAAACAGCTACACCATGTGGTCCATATCCTTCAAAAATTACCTCATCCATCGCTTTCGCATCTTTAGCAGCAGCACGATTAATAGCTGCTTCAACGCGATCCTTTGGCATGTTTAAGGCTTTCGCATTTTGCATGACCATTCTTAAACGGGGATTACCGTCAGGACTTGATCCCCCTAATTTTACAGCAATGGCAATCTCTTTTCCAATACGAGTAAATGCTCTTGCATTCTTTGCATTATTTGCAAATATTTTATGTTTCCTTTTTTCAAACGCGCGTCCCATAGTGAACTGAATTTATAAGGTTAAATATAATCGATTAAACGTTAAATCTGAAATGCATTAAGTCGCCATCCTGCACAATGTATTCTTTACCTTCTACGGCTAATTTACCTGCATCACGACAGCCCGACTCAGAGCCATACTTTAAGAAATCTTCATAGTGAATTACCTCTGCACGAATAAATCCTTTTTCAAAGTCGGTATGAATGACACTTGCCGCTTGCGGAGCCGTCATGCCTTGATGAATGGTCCATGCACGAACTTCTTTTTCTCCAGCAGTAAAGTAGGTTTGCAATTTTAATAACTGATAAGCGGCTTTAATTAATTTGGCTACACCAGACTCGGTAAGTCCTAAATCATCTAAGAATGCTTTTCTATCATCAAAACTTTCTAATTGCGCAATATCTGCTTCAATGGCAGCGGCGATAATTAATATATCCGCATTCTCACCTTTAATTGCTTGACGAACTGCTTCTACATGTTCATTTCCGTTGACTACAGAGCCTTCATCAACATTACAAACGTATAAAACGGGCTTAGTAGTTAGTAGCAATAAGTCTTCTGATAATTTCCAATCTTCTTCTGACAAAGGAGCTGAACGTGCAGAAAGTCCTTTTTCTAAATGCGCTTTTAATGTTTGATAAACCTCAAAGGTTTTTTTTGCGTCTTTATCCGTACCCACCTTCGCAGCTTTTTCAATACGCTGCATTCTCTTTTCGATGGTTTCTAAATCTTTTAATTGTAATTCAATATCAATCGTCTCTTTGTCGCGAACTGGATTTACCTGACCATCAACATGGACAACATTCGGATCATCAAAACACCTTAATACATGAAGGATGGCATCGCACTCACGGATATTTCCTAAAAATTGATTTCCTAAACCTTCTCCTTTACTAGCCCCTCGTACCAAACCGGCAATATCTACAATCTCTACAGTGGTTGGAACTACACGTTGCGGATTAACTAATCGCTCTAATTCATTCAAACGGTCATCCGGTACTGTAATAACACCCACATTCGGTTCTATCGTACAAAAAGGGAAATTAGCTGCTTGCGCTTTTGCATTTGACAAACAGTTAAACAAAGTAGATTTTCCCACATTCGGTAAACCTACAATCCCACACTTTAATCCCATAATTCAAATTTTAAGATTGCAAAAATAATTTAAAAAAAGGAATTTATTGCAGCACGTAGCAGGCTAAAAGCAAGAATGTTTAAAATCCGTTTAATCTTCGAAAAATTCAATCTGATGCAGGCGCAAAAAATCCTTAATTACCGATACATGGATGCATTGACCAACATGCAAAAAGGGAGAGTTAGACACCTTTTTTACATCACTGCCAAAAGGGATTTCAAAATCGACTAAATCAAAGCCCAAGTGCAAATGCTTTGTAGAGCTTTGCATTCCATAAATCACTCCCTCGTAATCGAATAATGGACCGCCACTCTGACCTCGTAATCCAGGAGAGCTCATTTCAATTCCTACAATTTTACCATTAGGAGCAAGCATGCGGGTAATAATTCCATCAATAGGAAAACTTGGAGAAACTTGATTCCCTTCTTTGGTCCATTCAATTTCATCTGTTTTGTAATTGTATCTGAAATTGTTGAATTCAGGAAAAGGGTACCCCAAACGACATAGTTGTTTTCCCTGTCGGATATCGCCAAGGTCTGACTTAAAGCGCGCATGTCCTTGGTAGAATATTTTTGAAAATCCTTTAAAAACTAAAATGGCTAAGTCTTGCGTGGGATGCAAATGACAATCGAGGCTCGTGATTTTATCAAAGCAGCCCATGAAGGCTTGCTTCATTTGAATAATAGCATTGTCTTTAAAATTGAACTCTTGTTCAATATCCTTTAAATTCTTCTCATATTGATCGTCATTTTTTAAACGAAAGCGTTTTTGAGAATACATCAGATACTGTTGATTAATTTGTTCCGCTTGAAGGATATGTTCTGCTACATGTCGGCAGGTGATGGCAACTCCATGATCATTTACGAAAAATAAAGTAGCTGAACCAGGCATCACATGATTGCTCGGAAACAATCGCATAATACTGTGAATGGGCTTTGTAAATCTGCTTACATCTTCAATTGCTCGAACAAACATTTTTATACTTTTACACTGAAATTAAATCATACAAACTTATGAAAAGAGAAGTTAGTTACGGCCTATACTATGGAGGGTTTTCCATATTGTGCTTGTTAGTAATGTACATTACAGAATTGAATAGAACGGATGCTGCTAATTATTTGAATTTAATTCCAATAATTGCTTACGTGTCACTTATTGTAAAAATGGTAGATGATAAGAAAAAAGAAAATGATGGGTTTATAAGTTTTTCCACTGTGTTTAAAGGTGGACTTATAATTGGCACATTGGGAGGTGTAATAAATTCAGTATTTTATTTTTTCTACATTAAATTCATTGACGTGACATTTATTGATTATTTGAAACAAAAAACAATAGCAGAATTAGAGGCAAAAGGTTTGTCTGAAAAAATGATTGACCAAACAATTACGCAGGCAAATACATTCATGACTCCAAATTCTTTTTTAATTACAGGGATATTCGGGGCTATTTTTGTTGCTGCCATAATTTCTTTAATTATTGCAGCTATAATGAAAAAACCAAATCCAAATGAGATAGCATAATGCTTAAAAAGAAGATACTTTGATGAAAAACGGCCCTGCAGCATTCGCTACAGGGCCGTTTAGTTTTATAAACTCTCGATTGTTTCTTTGATAATATTAATACAATCTTTTAGTTGTTCTTCGTTAATCACGAGGGGAGGTGCAAAACGAATAATATTTCCATGTGTTGGCTTAGCTAACAATCCTTTTTCTTTAAGCTTCAAACAAACTGTCCACGCATCAATGCCATCTTTTTCTTTAATTACAATAGCATTCAGCAAACCTTTCCCTCTTACAGCTGTAACGCGGTCTGATTTTATTTCGCTCAATCCAGCTCTTAAAATAGCACCAAGGTGTTCAGCATTTTCAGAAAGATTTTCGTCTATAACTACATGCATAGCCGCTATAGCAACTGCACATGCAAGTGGGTTTCCTCCATAGGTGCTTCCATGCTCACCTGGTTTTATGGTTAACATGATTTCATTGCTTGCTAATACAGCGGAAACGGGCATTGTGCCTCCCGATAATGCTTTTCCAAGAACTAAGATGTCTGGCTTTACGTTCTCATGATCACAAGCAAGCATTTTTCCCGTTCTTGCAATTCCTGTTTGAACTTCATCAGCAATAAAGAGTACATTGTACTTTTTGCATAATTCAGAAACTCCTTTTAAATATCCTTCCTGCGGAACAACAACACCGGCCTCCCCTTGAATAGGTTCAACCATAAACGCAGCAACATTGGGGTCGCTGATAGCCTTTTCTAATGCAACTAGATCGTTGTATGGTATCAAATCAAACCCTGGCATATAAGGGCCATATCCTGCATAGCTAGAAGGATCATTCGAAGAGGAAACTGCTGCTAATGTTCTTCCCCAAAAATTACCCTCTGCAAAAATGATTTTTGCTTTGTTTTTTTCAATGCCTTTCACTTCATATCCCCAACGACGTGCAAGTTTAATGGCTGTTTCACCACCTTCTACTCCTGTATTCATGGGAAGTAATTTGTCATAGCCAAATAACTCAGTCATGAACTTTTCATACTTCCCTAAAACATCATTGTAAAACGCACGTGATGTTAAGGTGAGTTTAGAAGCTTGTTCAGTCATCGCTGCTATTATCTTTGGATGACAATGGCCTTGATTAACCGCAGAATAAGCCGATAAAAAATCATAATAACGATTACCATCAACATCCCAAACAAAAACTCCTTCCCCTTTGGTTAATACTACAGGTATAGGGTGATAATTATGTGCGCCATATTTATCTTCTAATTGAATAGCTTCTTCGCTTAAACTCTTGGTAATATTCGAATTCATAGGGGTAAATTTCTTGCAACAAAGATAAGATAATAACGGTGTAAAGTAAATAGCTGATTATCGAATTACTGTTATCGTTCCGAGTTTTTCGTAAACAGTTCTCAAATCATATCCTGAATATCTTAATCGATAAAAATAAACACCTTCAGGTACATCCACTCCTTTGTATTTTCCATCCCATACATCGTCTAGCGAATGACTTTCAAAAATCAATTGCGACCATCGATTAAGTAATAATAGGGTATAGTCTTTAACAAAAGCTCCTTCCGATTTCCATACTTCATTTAAATCATCTTCATTGGGTGAAAACGCATTTGGCAAAAAAAGAATAGGTTGTTGTATTAATTCAATTTCATTTGAATAACTGATTGCGTTATTTCCTCCAGGATTTTCTTCCGCTCTAATTCGGTAATGAAAATCGCCATTTTTTAGTGGTAAGTTGTCGTCAATATAAGTAGTATCTATAGCGCTATTATTAAATAAGTCAGAGTAGGGTAATCCAAAATTTTGTTCAGAACGCTCTATATAATACCCAGCAACCTGGTTATCCCAATGGATATAATTGTTCCATTTCAAATGATGTTCGTAAGGGAATTTTACTCCTTCTAAAAGTATACTGCATTGTTCTTTACAAGATGGAAAGGTGTTTCCACAATCATCAGTTACAAATATTTTATAGCAATAAGATGTTTCATTAGTATAAACTTTTTCATCAGTATAGCTATTTGGGATATAGTTTTTTAATACAGCGAATTCTTCCCATCTACAGGTGTCGCAAGCTAATTTACGCTGTAGATGCAATGTGGAAGAGTAGAAGTCAGGATCCGCTTTCCAGGTAATGGTAATGTGGTCATGTTCGGTAACAGAGACACTTATAATTTCTGGTATTTTTAATGAAGAACTATCAGTACTACATAGTGTATCAGAAGCAGGACCTTCATCACCACAGCGATTAGTTCCGGTAATGTAATAACAATAGTTGTTTAGATTGTTTCCTGTTGCCGAAGAGTCGAATATTAATGTGGTGTTCGATGATGTTCCGATAGACGTATATGGTCCACCGTTAGTACTTCTGTAAATGGTGAAATGATCAAATAGTCGGTTGATAATAGTATTGTCTTTGTCAATAGTGATCGCAATGGTATTAATATCAACTGCTTGAAGACATAAAAGATTTTGCTTGGATATTGATGGAGTAGGTTTTACTAAAATAGAGAATTTGCCAATAGAAGTCAATGGTAATGGACAACCATTATCTGACAATTCATAGGTGATAATAAAGGCAGAATCTCTACTTTGGTTGCATGAGGTATTCCAGCAAAAAGTTGTGCTTACAGACGATTTTCCAATTGTGTCATAAGTTACTGCATAAGGAGGTTGTATGCTTGTAATTGGTGTATTGGCAAATATTTCCCCCGTATATTTTAAAAATAAGGAGTCTCCATTAGGATCGTTTGCTGTCACATTAAAGCATAAATTATCACCAGCATAAATTTCATAATTCTTGTCAACAACATTTGCAGATAGATTTGGTGAATTATTACCACTGCAAGGAATAGCAGTAATCTCAATTTCTCTTCTGATTTCTCCAATCTGAATACCATTTCTGTATTCTTTCACGCTAACTGCCATGGCGTACAATCCTATTCCGTCTGTTTGCCCTTCTGCTAATCCGGTTTTTTTGTTAATTACTAACGGCATAGTAGTGCCGCAAATGCTACTAATTGAATAGGGGGCAAGCCAACTGCATGAGGTGTAAGGAATAGGTTGCGGAATTGTGTTTCCTCCCGAGGGACTAAATGGGTTGGGCGTGCCTGATGAAGTATGGCCACCTTCTAAAGGAGCAGTGAAATTATAAACAAGTGAATCCCCGTCAATATCCATTGCTGTAAAAGGAAGCTTGAAATAATTCTGGGCACAAACGTAAGGTAAAGGTGAAGTAGTAAATTCAGGACTAGAATTGTGAAGTGATGGATCGGGAATTGAGCAATAAAAAGCCATTCCTGCTTGACTAGGGTTTTGTAAATTGATAACCGTGGAATTTCTGCAACAACGTTCCCAAACTAAATAATATCCAAGTGATCGATCAGGTAGTTGTACTGATCGTGTGTATATTCCTTTTTGCATACATACAGAAGGAGGAGCTAAGCAACCAGGACCAGAATAGGAAAGCGGTTGAATAGTGCCTAAATCTAAATGTATTGTATCAAACAAAGTATTGTCGTCTGCATTGAATATTCCTATCGTAATATCTTGATCAAACGGCGCGCCTTGAGAATTCGAACAATCTCGGTATAATACAAGCTTAACTTCAAAATTATTTCCCCCTATATAGGTAGTTGTTAAATCCCCTCCCGCAATGTGAAATGAAAAAGCACAAGAGAAGGTGAAAATAAATAGAAACAACAATGAAAGTTTTTTCATTTGTTTAGTGTAAAGGCAGCTCAAAGTTACCTATTTTTATCCCTGAAAAAAAATAAAATGA
>JBJTMY010000051.1:0-3071 GCA_046073825.1 Bacteroidota bacterium | reverse complement strand
TTGGCTCACCTTAAAACATAAAAAACAAATGAAAAAAGGATTACTTATCGTTGCAATGATGATCGGTGTTACCGCATCTGCACAAGACATGAACTCAAAAAAAGGAACACCAATCCTTCCTGAATCTGGCGATTGGAGCATTGGAATCGGTGCTGGATCATCTTTAAGCTACTTCGGTAACTTATTGAATGGAAACACTGCTAACGCACCAATGTCTTTCGGTTGGACTGCTGGTAACGACAACGTTATCACTGGTAAAATGATGAAAGATGCGAACACTGCATACCGTGCTAAAGTTCGTTTAGGATTCGGATCTACAAAAGCTGAGAACCAATCAGTAGACGTAGATGGAGATGGAGTTGCTGATTTTGATTCAGTAGAAATTAAAACAGGTGGATCACACATCAATTTAGGTGCTGGTATCCAAATGTATCGTGGAAAAGGTCGTGTTCGTGGTTTCTACGGAGCTGAAGCTGGTATCGGCTTAAGTTCAGGTAAAGAAACTTGGACAGGAACTGACTTCACTGCTGAGAACAAAGCTGGTTCTACATTCGATTTAAACATCCGTGGATTCATCGGAGTTGAGTATTTCTTCGCTCCTAAGATGTCTTTATCAGGTGAATTCGGATGGGGATTAGGTTTAACTTCAACTGGAGCTCCTGAAACAACTGTTACAGTTGCTGGTACTTCTACAACTACAAAAGGTGGTAAATCATCTTCTTTCGGTTTAGATACTGACAACGCAGGTGCAGCAGTTAACTTAAACTTCTATTTCTAAGAAATATTAAAGTTTAGCACTTTAGAAAAGGTCCTGTTGAAACAACAGGACCTTTTCTTTTTTTAAGAATCCCTTTTTATACTACGTGTTTTTTGTTTTCTTTGTAGTAAACAGAACCCCATTTTTGTGTCTGAAAGTTTCGAAATAAGATTACCCCAATTTGAAGGTCCGTTCGACTTGCTCTTGTTCTTTATAGAACGCGATGAGTTGGATATTCACGATATTCCGATTGCTACCATTACCAATGATTTCATGGAGTACATGCATCAAATGCAAGCTATGAATATTGAATTGGCCAGTGAATTTATTTTAGTTGCAGCAACACTTATGCGCATTAAAGCAAAAATGTTGCTTCCTCGTTATGAAAAAGATGAGGAGGGGAATGAAATCGATCCTCGTCAGGATTTAGTACGTCAGCTCTTAGACTATAAACAGTTTAAAGCGGCATCGGAAGATCTTCGATTGATGGAGGATGAACGCATGATGCGTTTTGCAAGAGGGAATGTTCAACACGAGCTTTCTAAATTGGCTACCACCACTGAAACGGGATATGCCGGAGAGTTAAATCAATTAACTTTATATAAGCTCATTGCTACCTTCGAAAAAGTAATGGCGCGTTTTGAAGATAATCAAAATCGTGTTATCCATACCGTTGTACAATCACCTTATACCATTGATAATCAAAAAGAGTATATCCGTAACCGTTTTACGCAAAAGCCACAGCAAAATTTCGCTGATTTATTTGATGATTGCGTAAGTAAACTGCATGCAGTTTATACATTTTTAGCATTGCTTGAATTATTACAAAACAGAGTGTTTCTAATCTTTATCAGTGAAGGCTTTAACAACTTTGTTGTTTGTACGCCAGAAGCTGCCCCACAACAGCCCGCATCAGAAGAGAATGCTGAATGAACATCGTAACATTCTAAAACAGTTTTCACCTGGAAGAATAATTCTGCCGGTGTTGCTTGGTTTAGGTGTTGCGGCTTGGCTCTTTTTAAGAGAATTTAATCCAGCAGCTTTTCATAAAATAAACTGGACAAGTTCTTCTACATTGTGGTTGTTGTTAGCCATTGTTTCTATTGTAATTCGTGATTTTGCGTATATGGTACGCGTTAGAACGCTTACCGATAATCAATTAACCTGGTACCGATCATTTATCGTTATCATGTTGTGGGAGTTTAGCTCTGCGCTTGTGCCCGGTATGTTTGGCGGCGGATTTCTATTCGCCATTTTTATTTTGAATAAAGAAGGCGTGAATATGGGCAAGAGTATAACAGCCATTATGAACTCTTCTTTTTTGGATGGAATTTTCTTAGCTACGATGGCTCCGCTAGTTTATCACCTCATCGGTAAAGAGGCTTTGTTTTCAAGTGTTCAAATTAATTCCACAGTAGGCAGTAGTATATTTTATACATTTTGGGTAGTTTATTTTTCGATTATTGGATATAAAATTTTAACTGCTTATGCGTTGTTTATTAATCCGCACATGGTTAAAAACCTATTGCTTAAACTGACCTCTCTACCCTTGTTAAATCGTTGGCATCAAAATGCCGTTGAAACCGGTTCACAATTGGTAATTGCTAGCAAAGGATTAAAAAATCAAAATTTTAAGTACTGGGTAATTTCTATAGCATCAACTTTTGCATCTTGGATGGCCAGATTCTCTATCGTAAATTGTATTATACATGCTTTCCATGGAGAAAATACAATCAATGATGCTGTAATTTATGGGAAACAAGTAGTAATGGGAATTATTATTCTATTAAGTCCTACACCCGGTGGTAGCGGACTTGCAGAGTATATTTTCAGTAATTTCTTAAATGAATTTATTCCGAACGGATTGGCGTCGGCGTTAGGATTGCTGTGGAGAATTTTAAGTTATTATCCGTATATTTTTGTTGGGGCATTAATTCTCCCTCGATGGCTAAAAAAACATTTTAAACTCGATCAGTTTAAGCTTTAAAAATGATTAGGGGTTTATTGTTTTTATTTCTCCCTTTTCACTAATAACTATTTGTAAACCGAGCGCTCTTTTTTTCTTCACTAAAATTAATGAAGAAATTCTAATAGCATTTTTAATTTTTTCTTTAAGTATTTCTTTTTCTCTATTGCTCATTGGAAAGTCACTTAATAAAATAAAATTTCAGTACACAATAAGGCTTATTAACTACTCATTTTGGAACTTCCATCACTGCACCACACTTACAGGTGCGTAAGGCTTCGTTCGAATAAAACTCTTCCATCAATCTCTTCAATTGCCCAACAATGTCTTCTAACGGAAATTCAGCTT
>JBJTMY010000050.1:0-9822 GCA_046073825.1 Bacteroidota bacterium | reverse complement strand
CTGACCTTTAAGTCCTTTAGCAGTTTGAACAGGACGTAACCAGATAGAAAAATAATTACTCAAACGCGGATAACCTGCATGCGGTAACATATTACTACCTCCGTTGTTATACCATTCAATGTAGGTGTAATCACCATAGTTCATCGAACGTTGTTCGCGAATTTTTTGATACAAACGGGAATACGATTTGCGATGTTCTCCTAACCAAGAATTTGCAACCATCAATGCAGCAAAATCATCGTTTGCACGGGTAATGTCCATTGGAAATCCAGCAAAAACCGCCGACCCTAATGCATTTTCTTTCGATACAATCTCCACTTGAATTCCATTGGGCGTTCTTCCCTTACCAGCCACTGGTACATCTAATGCTGTTTTAGGTAAAGTACCTAAATCATTTTTTAAATTACTTAAAAAGGCATCAGTATAGTTTCCTGCAATACCGATGGTCAAATTGTTACTACCAAAGAAATTTTTATACTGAGTTTTTACATCATTTAAACTAATGCTTTTAACGCCTTCGGCTGTTCCGCCAACAAGGTGCGCCATATTGGTTCCTCGGAATAATAAATTTTCTAAGTACTTCTTGCTGTATTCTTCATCAGACGATGAATGAATAACTTCACTTACATAATTCAATTGATTCGATTTGATACGAGCAAAATCGTCTTCAGCGAAACGAGGATTTTTTATTAAGTCGATGATGATCGGATAAAATTTATCCAAGTGATCTTTGTGCACTTCAAACGTAAAAATAGCAACTTGCTTATCCACCGATACGCCATAATAAGCCGCCCAAGGATAAATTAAATCTTTAATTTGGGTGCTTGTCATTTTAGAAGTTCCTCCCTCTGCAATCAAACTTGCTGTTAAAGAAGTTAATCCTTCCTTTCCAACAGGATCACAGATAGAACCATTTTTAAACATCAATTTTACAACTACTAAATCTGATTTAGGTAGTTTAAGTTCTACTACATCAGCGGCAAATAATTGCATGCTTACGAGTAAAATAAATAATAAGGAGAATATTTTTTTCATGGAGGTGTTATTTAATTGGAGCGCTTTCATCACCCGAAATAGTTCCGATGGTTAATCCCGTAGATACATAATATTTTTTAGCAACATTCATCAAGTCTTGCGGTGTAACTTTTTCATATAATTTATAGGCACGATTAAGAGATTCTGCATCACCTGTTACCCAGATATAGCCTGCCAATGCTTCGGCAATACTGCTTGGGCTATCCATTCCCATCGCAAAGCTGTATTTCATTCGCATTTTGGCTTGCTCTAACGTTGTCGCATCTACTAATTGTGTTTTACTGTTCTCAATGGCTTTGATGATTTCATCTTTTACATATTGCATGTCTTTGCCATCCACCAAGGATGCACTTATCTGACTTAAATAAGGATCTCTTGTATTGGAAGCACCACCACTGATATCTCTTACTTTTTGTTCATCGATAACTAACTTTTTAAATAAATCTGATTTCTCTGAAAATAAAATAGTGTTTAATAAGTCTAATGCAGGCATATCTATTTTAGAATCATCAAAGGCTGGCGATTTATAATTCAAGGATACAACGGGAGGAAAATTAGGCACTTTTACATGTGCATAACGCGTTTCTGTTTGCGTAGGCTCGACAGGAATATTGTTTACGTAAGTACCATGTTGCCAAATTCCAAAATATTTTTCAGCTAATTTATTGACCGCATCTGGAGTAACATCACCAACAACTAAAATGGTCGCGTATTCCGGACGGTAAAAATTTTTAAAAAACTGTAGTGAAAAATCATATTGGTTCGGCATATCAACCACATCTTTGAAAAATCCCATGGTAGTATGTTTATAGGTATGCATGGTAAATGCCACGTCATTCGTTTTCTCGTCTAATTGTTCATACGGGCTGGCAGAATTTTTCGTGTACTCACCTTTTACAGCCCCTGCTTCCGTTTTAAAATCTTGAACAGAATATTTTAAATTCATAAAACGGTCTGATTCCAATTCAAACATTTTGTCTAACATCGACGCATTACCGGTCATGTGATAAACAGTTCGATCTAACCAAGTATTTGCATTCGCACTAGCACCAGTTGCTTTTAATGCATTGCTATATGCTTCCTTCGGATATTTTTCCGTTCCTCTAAACATCATGTGCTCAAAGAAATGAGCAAATCCAGTGCGCCCTGCATCTACTTCATCGCGGGATCCTACTCGCATAATAATGTAAAAAGAGGCTAAGCCAGGACTATCATAGGGAACTGTCACAACGGTTAATCCATTGGACATTTTTGTTTGATGAATGGCATAAGGTAAAATATTATCGTTAGGCCCTGCATTAACAACCATTATATGGATTGTGAAGAGGAAAATTAGAGAAATTATTTTTTTCATAATTGAGTATTAGATTGTTAATAGTCCACCATTTACATGCAATGTTTGACCTGTAATGTAAGTTGAAAGGTCACTTGCTAAGAAAATACAAGCATTAGCAATATCGATTGGGGTTCCACCGCGTTTCATCGGAATTTGTTCTCTCCACATCTTCACCGTTTCTTCGTTTAATACGTCCGTCATCTCGGTCTCAATAAATCCTGGCGCAATGGCATTACAACGAATATTGCGTGATCCTAATTCCTGTGCGATTGATTTCGTAAATCCGATGATACCAGCTTTAGATGCTGCATAGTTGGCTTGCCCTGCATTCCCCTTCACTCCAACAATTGATGTCATATTAATGATGGACCCACTGCGCTGCTTTAACATTGGTCGTTGGCATGCCTTAATTACATTAAAAACGCTCTTTAAATTTGTTTTAATGACTTCATCAAACTGCTCTTCCGACATACGCATTAAAAGATTATCGCGAGTAATTCCCGCATTATTGACTACGATATCTAGGGTGGTAAATTCAGCAACAACGGCATTAATTAGCTCTTCGGCAGCTTTAAAGTCAGAAGCATCCGATTGATACCCCTTTGCTTTTACTCCTAATGCTGCTAATTCTGTCTCTAATGTAGCGGCTTTTTCTGGTGAAGAAAGGTAGGTAAAGGCAATATTCGCCCCTTGTTTGGCCATTTCGATGGCTATTCCTCTTCCAATTCCACGTGAAGCGCCCGTTATTAAGGCCGTTTTTCCTAATAATAAGTTCATTTTTAGATAATTTGGTTGTAAGAAATAATTATAGTTATTTTGCCAAATATAATCAACTAAGCAAACCCATTGAAAAAAATCATCATTATTCCTTTTTTGGCATTATGTACATTTGTCCAAGCACAAGGTGAAATTCGGGTAGGAATCATAGGTTCCTTAAATAATACTTACCTATTAAACGGTAATGTAAGTAATCGAAATTACAAGCTAGATTATGAAAATACATTTGGAGGGTCTTTTGGATTTTCATTTAATTACCAATTGACAAAAAGCTTCAGTATTGACGCTAATGCTTTAATTTCAAAACATAAACAGAATTATAAGCTAAACTTTGTTACCGAAGCAAAACCAGATGTTGCGGAACTTAAAAACAAATTAAGGTATTTCGATTTCCCTGTTTTGTTTAAATTAAAAAGCAAATTAGGCATCTACTTCGAAGTAGGTCCCCAATTTTCTGTATTGTTTAGTGACAAAGAAACGTTTGATTATCCAGGATCGTTTCTTAGTTATGAAGATCAACATTTTAAGAGAGATTTTAGAGGATTTGGCTTGTGTGGTGTTATAGGAAGTGGAGTTGACATTCATTTAAATGAAAAAATAGATTTAACTACAGGTATTCGTATGGGATACATGTTTACCGATGCTACTTGTGAATTTAAAGATCCAAATGAAAAATATCCATTAGATATTAAATTTACACCTGTTTATGGTTACGATGGCAGCCATAGTGTAAATTCTGCTATTAATTATTATGCAAATAATTACGTGGATTATAAAAGAACCAACAGAGTTTGGGCAGGGATTAACGTTGGATTGACGTATAAAATTGAAAAAAAAGAATAAATAATCAAATTTCAATTTATTAATATAAGTTAATTTTTCTATATTTGTTTGAAGTAATATTTCATTATAAATTATGTCATTTAAAATCAATTATACAAACCCTATGAAAAAATTAATTCTAGTTGCTGCTCTGGCTGCAATCACATTCGGTGCTCAAGCTCAAGGTGAGATGACTATCGGTTTAAAAGGCGCATTTAACTACACTGGCTTATTTAATAACAATGTAAGCGATCAAGGATTTGAATTAGATTATGCTCCTACTACAGGTGGATCTTTTGGAGCATCGTTCAATTATCGCCTTGCAGAAAAATACAGTATTGACGCGAACATTTTAATTTCTGGTCATAATGAAAAATATGATTTGAATTTTGGAACAGAAGCAAAACCGTCTCCTGCTACCTTAGAAGACAAATTAAAATACATTGATATTCCTGTATTGTTTAAGTTAGGAAATGGACATGGTGCCTATTTCGAAGTAGGACCACAATTTTCATTCTTAAGCAGTGCTAAAGAAACATTTACTTATGCTTCTGCTCCGACAGTTAATTATACTGACAAAGACTTTAAAAATGATTTTAAAGGATTTGGATTGTCTGGAGTTTTAGGTTTTGGTGCTGACTTTGAGTTAAATGATAATCTTGGATTAACGGCTGGACTTCGTTTAGGATATGCATTTACAGATGCTACTGTTGAATATACTTTAACGGAGGCAGCAGCATTAGACGCAAATGATAACTTGAGCATGAATGCAATGTTTAATCATACTAACAAGAAAGGTGATTTTGATTACCAAAAAACAACTCGTGCTTGGGCTGGTTTAAATATCGGTTTAACATACAAGTTGAAATAGTTTAATACATTAAAACGTTAAGAGGGCAGTCCATTTGGGTTGCCCTTTTTTTATAATTTAGATGCATGAAAAATTGTCCATTATCCATTTTGTTGGTGTTAATTCTTGTTTCTTCTACTTCTTATTCTCAACGATTAAGTCTTGGAGCCAAGGCCGCATTTAATAACACTGCCGTGTATAATGATAATCTTTATAATCAAGTAAGCTATGTTAAAACCCATGCTAATAGTTTTGGTGCGCAAATCAATTTGATGTTCACGAAAAAGTGGGGAATGACAACAGATATTCTTTTATCAGGTCAAAATCAGAAATATACATTAGTTGATTCAAGCAACACTTTGAATGGGGAATCGAAATTTACTTATTTGGATATCCCTGTTTTAATCAAACGAAAAAATAAAATAGGCCTCTATTTCGAGTTCGGACCCATGTTTTCTTATTTATTAACTGCTAAAGAAACTGTGTTAAATTCCAACGGAACTTTGAATTATTCTAACAAAGATTTTAAAAATGATTTTAGTACCTATGGACTTTCAGGAGTTGTAGGAATTGGTTGGGACGTTAAATTATCTAAACGAATGATGATTAATATAGAAGGTCGTGGTGGATATATGTTTACCGATGTTACTAAACACTATCCCGATGCAGAAGTGGTCCCAATGTTCAATAGTGGTCAAATAAGTCTAAATTCATTATTAAGTCATATTGATCAATCGGGTTCGATTAATTATGCAAGGTCAACCCGTATTTTTACAGGTATTAATGTTGGATTACATTGGGTAATTGTTCCAATGGGATTAAAATAAAAAAGGGACGATTGCTCGTCCCTGATCAATAATTCTATATTGCTTTTATGCAGATACTTTTCCTAAAACTTCTGCCATGGTCGTTCCAATCATTGCTGGAGAATCTACTACATGAATTCCGCACTCACGCATGATGCGCATCTTAGCAGCAGCTGTATCATCAGCACCACCTACAATTGCACCTGCATGTCCCATTCTTCTTCCTGGAGGCGCTGTTTGTCCTGCAATAAATCCAACAACTGGCTTTTTGTTTCCTGTCGATTGAATCCAACGAGCTGCTTCAGCTTCTAATCCACCACCAATCTCACCAATCATAATAATAGCATCGGTCTCTGGGTCATTCATGAATAATTCAACAGCTTCACGAGTAGTAGTTCCAATAATTGGATCACCACCAATACCAATTGCCGTTGAAACACCTAATCCAGCTTTTGCAATCTGATCAGCTGCTTCGTATGTAAGCGTTCCTGATTTAGAAACGATCCCTACTCTTCCTTTGTGAAATACGAAGCCAGGCATGATACCTACTTTCGCTTCACCCGGAGTAATTACACCAGGACAATTTGGTCCGATTAAGCGACAATCACGACCTTTTAAATATTCTTTTACAACAATCATATCACGTGTAGGAATTCCTTCTGTGATACAAATAATGATTTTAATTCCAGCTTCTGCTGCTTCCATAATCGCATCTGCAGCAAATGCAGGAGGTACGAAAATGATGGAAACATTTGCCTGCGCTTGAGAAACCGCATCGGCAACAGTATTAAATACCGGACGATCTAAGTGAGTAGAACCACCTTTTCCAGGAGTTACTCCACCTACTACATTGGTTCCGTATTCTATCATTTGCGTCGCGTGGAATGTTCCTTCATTACCAGTAAATCCTTGTACGATTACGCGACTGTCTTTATTAACTAAAACGCTCATAATGTTCTTTAAAATTGTGCTGCGAATTTAGTAAAAAAAGAACTTGATTTGAAAATTTGACGATGTGTTAATTTGAAAATGACTAATGTTGGTCAAATCTTCAAATTAAACTAATCTTCAAATTAGCAATCTATTATTTCTCTATTTTTGCACTCGAATTTTACTCGTTAAAACCTATGATGGATCAAACGCCCTATCAGCCTAAAAATAAAATCAGAATTGTTACTGCAGCCTCTCTTTTTGATGGTCATGATGCCTCTATCAATATCATGCGCCGTATAATGCAAAGCAGTGGCGCCGAAGTCATTCACTTGGGTCACGACCGAAGCGTAAATGAGGTGGTGAATTGTGCTATTGAAGAAGATGCGAACGCAATCGCTATGACTTCTTATCAAGGTGGCCACATGGAGTATTTCAAGTACATGTTCGATTTATTGAAGGAGCGTGGCTGTGGACATATTCGCATTTTTGGTGGTGGCGGTGGAACTATTCTTCCCGAAGAAATAAAAGAACTTCACGAGTATGGCATTTCTCGTATTTACCATCCTGACGACGGCCGCGCAATGGGACTTCAAGGAATGATTAACGATATGTTGGAGAAATGTGATTTTGCGACAGGTCAAAATTTAAAGGACGAACTTTCTGCTATCTCTCCTAAAAATCATTATGCCGTTGCTCGCTTAATTTCAGCTGCTGAAAATAATCCCGATGAATTTGCAAAGTTGCATGCAGAAATTAAAAAACGTTCCGATGCCTCCTCTACTCCTGTATTAGGAATTACCGGAACAGGTGGTGCAGGAAAATCTTCATTAGTAGATGAGTTGGTTCGTCGTTTTACCGTCGATTTTAAAGATAAAAATATTGCAATCATCTCTGTCGATCCTTCAAAACGTAAAACAGGTGGTGCATTATTAGGTGATCGTATTCGTATGAATGCCATCAATAACGACCACGTCTATATGCGATCGCTGGCTACTCGTCAGAGTAATTTAGCACTTTCAAAGTATGTGAAAGAAGCAGTCGAGGTGGTGAAAGCAGCAGGCTTCGATTTAATTATTCTTGAAACATCCGGTATTGGTCAGAGTGATACAGAAATTACAGAGCATAGTGATATGAGTTTGTATGTGATGACTCCTGAATACGGAGCTGCTACACAGTTAGAGAAAATCGATATGCTTGATTTTGCGAATATCATTGCGCTAAATAAATTTGATAAGCGAGGAGCGTTGGATGCGTTGCGTGATGTGAAAAAACAATTCAAGCGAAATCATAATTTATGGGAAGCGGATGATGATTCACTTCCTGTTTTTGGGACTATCGCCTCTCAGTTTAACGATCCAGGGATGAATCGCTTGTATAAGGCAATCATGGATCACTTGAATCAAAAGTCAAATGGAAATTTAAATTCATCTTTCCATGTGACCGACGAAATGTCGGAGAAGATTTACATTATTCCTCCTCACCGTACGCGTTACCTTAGCGAGATTGCAGAGAATAATCGTGCGTATGATAAATGGGCGAAAGATCAATCAGAAGTTGCACAGAAATTATTCGGTATTCACAAAGCAATGGATGCTTTATCTGATTTGAATGTTACTGATAAAGACAAAGCAATTGATGTATTAAAATCGGCTTATGCAGAGTGGGAATTAAAGCTCGATGGAACCAACCGAAAGTTAATTGAAAACTTCGGTGCTAAGATGCAGGCCTACAAAAACGACTACTATATTTTCAAAGTACGTGATAAAGAAATCAAAATTAAAACGTACTATGAATCGCTTTCTAAATCACGCATTCCAAAAGTTTCTGTCCCGCGCTTTGAAGCATGGGGCGAACAGTTAAACTGGATGTTGCAAGAAAATGTTCCAGGGGAATTCCCATTTACAGCGGGTGTATTTCCTTTCAAGCGTGAAGGCGAAGATCCAACACGTATGTTCGCAGGTGAAGGTGGTCCTGAGAGAACGAATCGTCGTTTTCACTATGTCTCCTTGGGCATGCCGGCGCATCGTTTAAGTACCGCTTTTGACTCTGTTACTTTATATGGTCATGATCCTGATTACCGTCCGGATATTTATGGAAAGATTGGTAATGCGGGTGTGAGTATTTGTTGTTTGGATGATGCGAAGAAGTTATACAGCGGATTTAATTTGGCTGATCCAAAGACGTCGGTAAGTATGACTATCAATGGTCCAGCGGCGATGTTGACAGGATTTTTTATGAATGCTGCAATTGATCAGCAATGCGAAATTTACATTCAGAATAATGGACTAACGGTTAGCGTTAACGAAAAGATTAATCAGATTTTTATACAAAAAGGATTACCTCGTCCAACATATAATGGTCCATTGCCAGAAGGTAATAATGGATTAGGTTTGATGTTATTGGGAGTTACGGGTGATGCTGTTCTTCCTTCGGATGTCTATCAGAAAATAAAAGCAGATACCATTGCACAAGTTCGTGGTACTGTTCAAGCAGATATTTTAAAAGAAGATCAAGCACAGAACACTTGTATTTTCTCAACGGAGTTTGCCTTACGTTTGATGGGTGATATGCAAGAGTATTTCATTCAGAATAAAATTCGTAATTTCTATTCTGTTTCTATCTCTGGATATCATATTGCAGAAGCAGGTGCTAATCCGATAACACAATTAGCATTTACATTAGCTAACGGATTTACCTACGTTGAATACTATGTAAGTCGCGGAATGAACATCAACGACTTCGCTCCTAACCTATCTTTCTTCTTCAGTAACGGTATCGATCCAGAGTATTCTGTTATCGGTCGTGTAGCTCGACGAATTTGGGCAAAGGCCATGAAGCTAAAATATAATGCGAATGAAAGAAGTCAGATGTTAAAGTATCACATTCAAACATCAGGACGTTCACTGCATGCACAGGAAATTGACTTCAACGATATCCGTACAACACTTCAAGCATTATATGCTATTTACGATAATTGTAATTCACTTCATACAAATGCATACGATGAAGCTATCACTACTCCAACAGAAGAATCTGTTCGTCGTGCAATGGCCATTCAGTTAATCATTAATCGTGAATTAGGATTAGCTAAGAATGAAAATCCTTTGCAAGGTTCATTTATCATTGAAGAGTTAACAGAATTAGTGGAAGAAGCAGTACTAGCTGAATTCGATCGTATTACAGAGCGTGGTGGTGTATTAGGTTCGATGGAAACGATGTATCAACGTGGAAAAATTCAGGAAGAGTCGTTGCATTACGAGATG
>JBJTMY010000049.1:0-35281 GCA_046073825.1 Bacteroidota bacterium | reverse complement strand
ACATTACAAATTATTCAAATTGTATTTTTGAATAATCCCCATGATATGCCGCGACCAAACTTTGGCATATCATGGGGATTATTCAAAAATACAATTTGAATAATTTGTAATGTGCTTCAATTAATTAATACGCTTAGCAACTAACTGGTTTTGCTTTTTTGAACTCCAATGATAACCCAAGGAAAAGTTTAAATCTCTTGCATTTCCTTTTACATGATAAGCAGAATCTAAATCTTCTTGATACAAATCGTCAATGAAATCTTTAACTGGTTTCTCGTAAATTCCAAACAAGGTCACTTTCCAATTCGCATCGTTAAAATTTTTATACGGAATTCCAGTGTCGTCTTGAACAAGGTAATTACTCTTCTTTAAAGTAAAATCTTTGATGCTTGTAAAGCTTGCATAGTGCATCAAATAAGAGGCAGACTTTAAAAAAGTATTGCTATTGTTACTAATTGAGTGCTCCAAAAAAATCAGATTGCCTGGGTGAGCGATTAATTGATTATTGGCTAAATCACAACAGAAATAAGTTACTTTTTGCTGCTTGTTTAGTTTTCGATTCCAAAGCGTTATTTGTACAACATTACTTTTTGTGTGATGTGCGGTGCTTACAAAATTTCCTTGTTCATCAATATTTCCGAATTTCACCTGTGTGATGTCATGTCCTGTTCTTGCAGCTCCCCATAATATTAATGGTAACATACCATTCACTTTCGTGTTATGCTTCGTATCTGCACTCATGTTTTTTGTAATGAAATAACTTTTATTGTAAATGTCACGCAATACAAATTCGATATCTCTCAAATACTGATTGGTAAACGCTGAATCTTTAGAAAATAAATTGGGGATATCACCAACATCTTCTCTTGCAATCATAAAATATTCATTAGCGTTTGGATAAAGCCAAGAAACATGAATAAAATCACCACCAGAAAATGGATAAAAAACAAAACTGCTATCATTTGCTTGATTGTTATTCATATTCTCGCGATTCCATTCCCTGATTTTATTCAAACGATTATATTCAATGCCCGCCATCTTCTGATTAACGTTTTGATTAAACGAATGGATAAATTCTGAATTCCAGTTGGATGGATAAAAATTAATTGGATAACCAGCAATTAATTGTGCTAAGTTGTTATACGATGAATCTGATTTTGTATTTAGAATTCTGCTCGTTTCACTATGTGATGTTTCTGTATGGACTTTCCCTTTTTCTTCAACCTTTATTTCATTTGGGGTTTGTTTATTTTGATTACAACTTAAAATAAATATTGAGGCGATTATAAAGCTAATGGTGTTTTTCATTGATGTAGATTGCTACAGAATAGGAAAGCGAAAGTAGTAATCTTAATAATTAACGCAATAAAAAAAGATAGGTAGTTATTCTGTGATTGATAAAAGTATTGCACATTATATTTCATGTATGTTAATAAAGTATGGAAGGGAGAGTTGGCTGTTTTTGTATTTAAACTTAGTTTTGAAATCTAATAAAATAGGCTTATTTGAGTTGGAAATAGAATTGATAAACTAATTTTTATCAATTTTCTCCCATCAGTTTTACGTCTTAAATCCTACTCAGAGGTCAAAAGAAATGGTGTTTGCCTTTAATTGTCGGAGCTATTACTTCATTAACAAATTTAGATTGTGTTTACTATGATTGCTCATAAAATAAAATTCCCAGCTGCTTTTTCCTTGGTTGTAGCTAATATGGTAGGTGTGGGGATTTTTACAAGCCTGGGATTTCAACTTTTTGGACTTTCCGATTATCGAGTAATTTTAACATTGTGGATACTTGGAGGTGGTTTAGCATTGATGGGGTCTTTCTGCTATTCAGAGTTAAGTGCAGCCTTTCCAAGGTCAGGAGGAGAATATAATTTTTTGTCGGAAGCATTCGGACGTATTACAGGATTTCTTTCTGGATGGGTGTCTATTACTTTAGGATTTTCTGCTCCTATTGCCGCAGCTGCTCATGCGTTCTCTAAATATTTTTCACATGTTTTACCCCTTTCGTTCAATGCAGATGTTGTTGCAGTTTTTATCATCGTTTCAATAACTGTTATTCATTTGTTTAAGAAAAATATTGGGGCAAATTTTCAAGTGTTGCTGACAAGTGCGAAAATTGCATTAATGCTTGTGTTTATTATTTGTGGATTGTGCTTTTCTACTCACACCAATCATTTAGTTACCATAGCCAACTTTAAAGGTGAATTGTTTAACTCCGCATTTTGGGTTTCTTTGATCTATGTTTCTTATGCGTATTCTGGTTGGAATGCATCTGCTTATATGATTGATGAAATTGAAAATCCCAAACGAAATGTGCCTCGTTCCATCATAACTGGAACTTTGGTAGTAATGCTGCTTTATGTACTGATCAATTTTGTTTTCTTGATTTCTGCTCCTGCCGATGCCTTGAGAGGGAAAGAAGATGTTGCATTTGTTGCAGCTGATTTTATCTTTAATTCCGACGGCGCAATCATTATTGGAGGCCTTATTTCTTTTTTTCTGGTTTCTACAATCAGTTCAATGGTTGTGGTCGGGCCCCGAGTGATCAGCCGTATTGCGCAAGATTTCACAGAGCTTCATTTTTTAGCAAAATTCTCCCGTTACGATGTGCCTGTTCGCGCTATTATTTTGCAATCAATTATTGCAATTGTCATTCTCTTAACTACCGACTTTCAATTTATCATTACTTGCATTGGATTTGTTTTAACGCTATTTACTACTTTAACCGCTGCAGGACTAATCTGGTTAAGAATTAAAAAGCCGAATGTAGATCGGCCGGTAAAGGTTCCATTTTATCCTTATTTACCTTTAATCTATATTGTATTTAATGTCTGGATTATGTTTTATCTGCTACAAAACAAACCCTACGAAAGTGGGTTAGGGTTGTTGCTTGTTCTTGTGGGGGCAATCTTTTATAAGTTGATGTCCAAAAATAAAGTCAACCAATAATGAGTGTCGTACAAATGAATAAGCTAGTTTGTAAATGGTGCATTGCTTTATTTTTAATTTTGAATTTTTACGCAAATGCGCAGACAAATTTGGTGGATGTAGCTTTCCTTCAGTCAACGATGGAACATGCTCCTGTTCCAATTGATTTTAAAAAAAATAGAGTTCAAATTATTGTTGGAAATTGTGTAAAATCGCATCACCATCCAGTGCAGTTTTATTCTTTTGGATTAGATAGTTCCAAATATTTCTATCCCGCAAGTGGCGTGAAATTACCAATAGTCATGCTGGCAATGGAATGGTTGAATGAACATAAGTCGCACAAGGTATTTATTGATACTGATTTCGAATTAAAGTCAGATTACACTTGTCATAGTTTTAAAAGTAATGATAATAATGTAGAAGAAAAGTTATCAATCGAGAATTGCATTAAAAAAATATTATTGGTAAGTGATAATAATAGCTATAACGCGCTATTTGATTTAATGGGGCGTGAGTACATTCATCGAAAATTACAGGAAAAAGGTTTTTTTAAAACACGTATTGTCAAATCATTTTCAGGTTGTCCTGACTCTTTGTTAAATTTTAAACCTGCCGTACAATTTTTTAATGATAAAAAAATGATGGTTTATCAAGAACCTGAGTTGTTATACAATTCAACAATAGAAAGATTGCCTTTTGATTGCGTAATAGGTGATTCGGTCATGATAGATTCGATTACTACATTGGCAGGTGGTAAAGACTTTTCAAAAAGTAACTATATGCCTTTGGATGAAGCAATGAAAATGCTTGTTGATTTAGTACATCCGGGCAAAAATAATTGCTGGAGGATGACTGAAAAACAAAGAAAGTTTATAATGTATTGGATGAGTCGCTATCCACGTGAGAGTAAAATGAATCTTTATGCGGATACTTCCAAATATTTTGATGCTTATAAGAAGTACTTCGTTTATGGGAAAGAAGCGAATCTAAGCGCAGATAATGCATTTAGAATTTATAATGTGGTCGGCTTAGCTTATGGATTTGCTACTGATATCGCCTATATGCAATCTAATAAAAGTAAGAAGGGGATTTTTATTGCTGCTACTACGTATTCCAACAATGATGGAGTGATAAATGACAATCGTTATGATTATGAAACAATTGGATTCCCGTTTTTAAAATACCTGGGAAAATCGATCTACTTGAAAGGAGTGGAGGGTAAATAATTATCTCAATCGGATAACTTTTCCGATTTTTAATTTAGATGATGGCGTAAGTTTATTTAATCGGCAAATCGATTTAACAGATGTTTTGTTTTTCATCGCAATTGCTAATAGTGTATCGCCACTCTTAATTTTATAGGAATACTTTAAATTTCCTTTCTTAGCATTAAATCGGTACGATGTTCCATCGTAGTTTGTTGGACGGCCAATTACAAAATTTGTTTTTGTAAGAGTTACTGATTCTGCACTTAAACAGCCTTGATCAAAAGCGATAATATCCTGTGGGTTAAATGGCTTGTCTTTGTATCTTGTTTCAAAGTGCAAGTGAGGACCTGTGCAACGAGAACCCGTACATCCACCTTCACCCAAAATGTCTCCTGCTTTTATTACTGAATTCGGCTCCACATTTATTTTGCTTAAATGCGCATAATAAGTTTCTAACCCATTATAATGACGAATAATCACTAAGTTGCCATAACCTCCACTATTGTATTGAGCATAACGAACAACTCCATCAAAGGCTGCCTTTACAGGATCACCAGTTTGTAATTGTAAGTCTAATCCTTTGTGAGGTCTATTCCATCTCCAACCAAATTGCGAGTTGATTTTAGTTTCAACAGGCATCACAAAACATCTTACCGCATCTGCTAATTTAAGTTGAATCGTATCAGGAATGTTTTCGTCATCACTGTATGGAAACAGTTTATCATTATCCCAAAACTCACTCGTGATTTCATCAAACATCGCTACGCAAGTAGTATCATCACCTTCATAACGCGGGTTTTTATCCGCATAAATACGAGACGTACTTGTAACAACAATGAAGAAAATGATGAATACCCTTTGAAGAAATGACATAGTTGAATTAAAGGTTTCAGGATTAATTAACGTTTGCAAAAGTCGCCATTCTCATTTTTTTAAACAAGGGTTTTAAGTTAAGCGCTGGTTAATTCATCTTTTGTTCATAATTCTTCGTTTTTCCAATCGATAATTAATTAAGTGTTTGTTTATCAGTGTTAAACAATTTTTCGTCAGCCTCGTTTTTTTTCGATTTTCTAATCATTAATTCGCAAATTTGTCCACCTTAATCAAATGGTTTTCGCCAGTCTTACCTTCTTATACTTTTTCTTGCCCCTTAATCTGATTTTGTATTATTGCTCAAATAATGCGAATTACAGAAATCTGATATTAACACTCTTTTCTTTCGTGTTTTATGCTTGGGGAGAGCCAATCTGGGTATTCCTCCTCATTTTTAGTGCAACCATCGATTATTTAAATGGGTTGTTTATCGATAAATATCGCGGGACATTTTGGGCTAAGCTGGGGGTAGTTTCAACACTTATATTTAATTTCGGAATTCTTTTTTTCTTTAAGTACAGTGCGTTTATTTATGATAATGTAAACGCATTATTGAATACCAGTTTTCAATTCCCTCGATATACCTTACCAATTGGAATATCCTTTTATACTTTCCAGACATTATCTTATGTAATTGATGTTTATAGAGGTGAGGTGAAAGCCCAAAAATCATGGTTGAAGTTCATGATGTTTGTAAGTCTCTACCATCAATTGGTCGCAGGACCTATTGTGCGTTACTCGCACATCATGCATGAAATTGATACACGTAAATTCAGAATAAGAGATATTTCAGGCGGTATTATACGATTTTGTGTAGGCTTATTTAAAAAAGTAGCGATCGCCAATATTGCAGCTGAATTAGTAGTGAAGTATTTGGCAAGTCCAGATTTGGCTCATCTATCAACCGGAGAGATGTGGTTCGGTGTATTCATGTTTTCTATCCAGATTTATTTCGACTTCTCCGGATATTCAGATATGGCCATTGGATTAGGTAGGATGTTCGGATTTCATTACCATGAAAATTTTAACTACCCATACATTGCTAAATCTGCCACCGATTTCTGGCGAAGATGGCATATATCCCTTGGAACATTTTTTCGCGATTACGTGTACATACCATTAGGAGGCAATCGAAAAAATGGATATTTCAATTTGTTTGTTGTTTGGGGATTAACCGGATTATGGCATGGGGCCAATTGGAATTTTATTTTCTGGGGATTACTCTTCGGGGTGTTAATGATGATTGAACGATTAATCACATTTAAAAGATTAAATAAAGTTCCAGGATTTATCATGAGAATTTATCTTTTGTTTTCTGTGGTAATAGGTTGGGCTTTGTTTTACTTTACGGATGCATCTAAATTGCTAATTTGTTTTAAATCTTTATTTCACCAATCACAGGTTGCTTGGTGGGATTACTCGTTGACCTTAACCATTAAAGAAAATATTTTTTGGATAATCATGGCATTGGTGCTTTGTATGCCTGTCTATCAATGGGGAGTTGTTAAGTACCGTCGTTTGCTTTATTCAAAAGACAATAATTCGCTTTATTGGTCGGGAATTGCATTCTCTATGATTCTATTGTTTATCTCAACTGCTTTGATGGTGGGGAAGTCATATAATCCATTTATTTATTATCGATTTTAAGTCATGAAAAGGTTTGAAAAGATTTCTTCTTGGCACTTAATCATTTTTACAGTGATTTTAACGCTTATCCCTATTTTGTTTTTTCTGGTGCCAAAAATCAATGTGTCGAAAATGGAAAACCGTAAACTGACACCTTTTCCAACGTACTCTTGGATAAATATTGAAAATGGCTCTTACCTCGATAGCCTCGATTTATATGTGGCAGATCATTTTCCTTTTAGAGATACTTGGGTCAATATTGTCGATCAATATAGAAGTGCTGGTGGAATTAAAGATAAAGAAATTGCAATTATTGAAAATGAAAATTTCTCAATGGAGTCAGATGATACAACGCATTTAGACACAGTTAATATTAATGTTGTTCAGGATTCCATCAAATTAGATAATGCGAAGTTAGGTTCCGCAAAGGGGTTGATGATTTATGATGGAATGGGAATTCAAATTTTTGGAGGTTCCAATGCGTATTCAAGATTATTCGCGAAAGTGCTGAACGATTATCACGAAACCCTAGACTCTTCGATTAATATCTATTACTTAGGTATTCCCGCTCATGGAGAATATTATATGCCAGATGATTACCGAAAAGGAAATTCAGAATCGAAAAACATTGTATTTACAGCCTCTTTACTAAATCCTGCTATAAAAAGTGTGTTTGTTGCTGAGTACACCAAGCAGCATCGCAACGAATATATTTTCTTTAATACCGATCATCATTGGACAGATTTAGGTTCATACTATGCCTATCAGAAATTTTGTGAAACAGCAAATCTTCAAGCTACACCTATCGAGAACTATGATATCGAATACCGTGGTCGATTTTTAGGTTCTTTATATCAACTTACACGCGATCAACGCTTGAAAGAAAAAGGCGATTCCCTCTATATTCATAAGATTCGCACAAAGTACAAAATGAAAATTCTTGACAATCCTTATAATTATATAAAGGGAACTCCCGGGCAGATGTACTACAAGTGGAATAACTCTTATGGATGTTATATTAGTGGTGATTTACCATTCGAGCGTTTTGATTCGGAAGTGAAAAATAATCGCAGACTATTAGTGATTAAAAATTCATTCGGTAATGCTTTAGTTCCTCACTTGGTTCAGAACTTTGAAACGGTGTTTGTCATCGATTACCGTTATTTTCAGGGAAGTGTTTATGACTTGGTAAAGGATCAGAAAATTACCGACATATTATTTCCGATTCCTGCATTTTCTTCCAATACTATCAGCCACATCCAACGAATTAAATCAATCTTAAAGGCCAACAAAACTTCGGTTGTTGATGAAAATAAGGATTGTTCAAATATCTCTTTATTTTCAAAAAAATCAACTGCCCTCTATCGCATTCAAATTTGTTCTGCGAAAGAGCCCAAAGACAGCACCTATTATTTGTTAAAGGGGATTCACAGTTATTTCGAGTATAAAAACAAAAATTACTTTATGTATTTAGTGGGACATACTTCAAATTACGATGAAGCCCTTCGTATAAAACAAAAAATGGTGGAGGCCGGTTATGATGATGCTGTTATTCGTGAATTTGTAAATGGAAAACTAATTAAATGATTAAGAAACATAAATTAAATCTTATAGTATTTATCCTGTTTTCGTCGCTAAAAGTTTGTGCGCAAAATGATACATTGTTTCCTTCTTGGATCAATACTAGTTATAACTTTATTTATTTTGGTGATTCATCCTATTTAAAAAATACAGTTCGTTTACTTGGTAAGAAGAATGAAAAGTTTACGATTTTGCATATTGGAGATAGTCATTTACAAAATGAAAATTTACCCAATCAATCACGTAAATTATTTCAATCTATTCAAGGCGATGCAGGGATAGGTTTAATTGTCCCTTTTTCTACCGTTAAGTCTTATGATGCACGATTTTATAAATCGACACATTCAGGAGTGTGGCATTGCGCTAAAAGCTATTTGGGGAAATTTGACTACCCAATGGGAGTTCGTGGAATGACAAGTTACACAGAGGATAGTAATGCAACATTTAAGATATCATTTTTTCAAAAAGTATCGTATGCAAATAACGAACTCATTGTTTTTCGTCATGCTAGTGACTCCGTTTTTGATATGTCCTTTATGGTGGATGATAGTTTGGCTATTTTGAAATATGCAGATGAAAAATGTGCCGTTTACAATGTTAAAGGCGGTTTTTCTATTCTTTCATTTAAGGTGGTAAAAAATAATTCTTTGCAAAAGGATTTAATAATTACAGGCTTGGTATTACAAGATTCTTTGCATCGTGGAGGTACGTGGCATAATGCAGGAGTAGGGGCGGCACCCTATCGCATGGTATTGTCAGAAGCTTATTATGAAGACGAAGCAAAATTTTTAAACCCTGATTTAGTAATTGTCGATTTGGGTACGAATGATTTTTTATATTATAATCGAATAGAACCATCTTTGCGCGGTCAGATTATAGAAGTGATTGAAAAAGTTAAAAAAGCAAATCCATCTGCGGATATTATCCTCACCGATGCACAGGAAATGAGGTATAAGGGTAAACGCACTACCGTTGCTTCCGATTTTTCAGAAATGATGTACAGTCTTGCCAATGAATTTCACTGTGGATTTTGGAGTTATTATCACGTATCAGGTCAAAAAAATGCATGGCAATTTTGGGATGCAGCTAAGTTTACCCAAGGAGACGGAATTCACTTAAATGGGAAAGGATCTGAATTAAAAGGAACTTTAATGTTTCAAGCCATCACCAATTCGGTTACATTGATTCGTGATGCTAAATGCAAATCTAAAATTTTAGAATCGGATAAGGATACTTTAACATGGAATGATTCACTTGTAATGGGCAGCAATATTGCAATTTCAGATTCCGTCTTTACTTCCAAACTTAAACCGGAAGTGCACGCTAAATTCAATGACAAGCAAAACAAAAAATCAACTTCTTTATCGGCTACTTACTTGGTTAAAAAAGGGGACACACTCGGAGCAATTGCTATGAAAACAAAAGTGCCAATTGCAAAAATTAAAAAGTTAAACCATCTTCAATCCGATAAAATAAAAATAGGTCAGCGATTAAAGTTGAAGTAATTGTTTATAATTTCCTATACCATTGAATCATCGGAATTACAGCTGGTTCTAATGAACCATCAACACCAAATCCTGTAAAACCAAATTGAAAAGCTTTTTCTTCTGATAATTGCCAACGAATTCCAGGAATGAAGATTTCTAATCCGGTTCTTTTTTCAGTTGTCGTAGTTGTTTTTTCTTCCCAAGAGAGCGTGTTCGGATTGTAAACAGACTCTGTAGTTGTTACTTCTTTGGTTCCACTTGCAGGAACAATAAATGAATCAAACACAATACTGATTTTATTCGAAATTTTTGCCATGGCAGCAACCGATAATAATGCACGACCACTAGATTGACCTTTACTCCAAACGCTTCCGTATCCTGCAGAGAAAGTAGCATTTGTTCTTCGGTCACCAAGAGTGAATGAGGTAAAAGGTAATGCCAATCCGAAGTCAGCGGCTACCCAAGAGCCAGTTCCTAACAGCCCCCCTATACCCAAATGAGCTTGGTCAGACAATTTAATTGAATACTTTGCTTGAGCAATGATAGGTACACCAACCCAAGTTGTCATTATTCCTAATCCGAAGTTATTAGAAACGCCAAACTGAAAATCGGGACCATATAAATTCCATTGAATGTAGCTATCGCCCTTCTTAATGGGCAATCCATTGGTAGTAATAAAATAGCGAGTGGCAAATACTTCAGAAGGCTTATAAGTGCCATCTGCGCCCAATTCGTCTTTTGAAATTTGTTCAATCAAGCTAATTTCAAATTTGGGTATTAAAATATCGCCAACTTCTTTTGTGTTTATAAGTACTTCTCTTGCATCTTGTTTAAGGATAGTGCCTACATAGGTCTTCCCAGAATTCAAGACTACTTTATAATAGTTTGTGGTGATTGTCTGGTTGGTGTCCTTCCGACTTTCTTGTGCATTTATTGTCAGAGTAAAAAGACAAAAAATGAATAAAAATAGTTGCTTCATAAAAACAAATTTAGATTTCAAAGATAAAGTAATCATTTATAATATTTTTGATTGTTATCGTAGGTTTCTATGATTTTAATTTCCTTTTATAGGCTGATTACATCATGGCTTTAAAAAAATATTAATAACTTATTGTAAATTCGCTTTGGTAAATGAATAAATCAGCATTTTTATTTCCTGTTAAGGTTCCATTTTCTACTGCTCCAGATATTATAAAATGGAAGGAGCCCTTTCAATTATTGCCCATTACTCCAGAAGCATCACAATTTAAAAGTGAACAAATTTCCTTGTTCGGTGCAGATTTATTCGGAGAGATAAACGATAATAATATTGATACCTGTTTAAAGAATATTTGCCTGCAATTTCAATTGCCCTTTGTTCAATCTATTCAAGAATTAGGGCAAATCGTTCAAGAAGATATTGCCATTTTATCTTTAGGGAAGGTAATAGCTATTTGCTTTTGTTCACCTAGTGGATTTGTACCCACCCATTTGCTAGGAAAATCATTTTTCGAAATTCATCAGCCAGTCCCGGATGCAGCACTCTTGCTGAAAATGAGTGAGAAAGTGGGCGCTCTATTGTCTGATACTTCACGCGGTCCTTATCGTCGGTATGTTTGGACCATTACAGCGAATCCATCCGGGAATCAACATCCTAGCCTTAAAAATAACTTTATTCCTGATTCAATAGCAGATTTGTATTTTAGAACAGAAGTGCAAACTACTGTTCCACTAGGAGATGAAATACATGCGCTATTTGCTGTGAAAGTTTCAATGACTCCGCTTAGCAATATTTGGTCTGATATTGTAATGAGAAATACACTCATCGAAAGCCTGCGATCAATGTCGGATGAAATGATAATTTATAAAAATTTAAATCGAATAAAGAACATATTAGAAAATACGTTATGAGTGAAAAAATAATAGGAATTATGGCCGCAATGCCTGAAGAGATTGATGGAGTAGTGAAATTGATTCAGCAACCCCAGGAATTGTTGATTGGTGGCAGAGTTTATACAAAAGGAATTATTGCCGGAAAACAAGTAGTGGTAGTTTTTTCTCGATGGGGGAAGGTGGCAGCAGCATCAACTGCGACTACGCTGATTGACGTGTTTAACGTGAATCAGATTTTCTTTACAGGTATAGCAGGCGGCATTCACGATGATATAAAGGTGGGCGATATAGTGATTGCATCCAGTTGTGTTTTTCATGATATGGATACTCGTCCTTTAAATGATCGTTTTGTTGTGCCTTTAATAAATCAAAAGTTTTTTGAATTGCCAATTACAGAAAGTTTGATTAGGAAATTGGAGTATCAATTCTCAAGCAATAACATGCATAAAATTGTTGCCCTTGATTGGATAGATTATTTCGATTTAACAAACGTAAAAATTTTTCATCGGGTGATAGCTAGTGGCGATCAGTTTATAAATTCCGAATTAACAAAAAATGATTTGCGTATAAATTTACCGGAAGTCGCATGTGTAGAAATGGAAGGCGCTGCCGTAGCACAAGTTTGTTTCGAGCATGATGTGCCTTGTATGATTGTACGAACGATCTCCGATAGTGCCAACCATTCTGCGGCGACTGATTTTGAACCGTTCGCCAAACATGTAGCATCGCATTATTCTGTAGCAATAATTGAAGTCCTGATTTCAGATTGATTTAGTTTATATTTATAGGATGAAAAAGATTTATTTAGTAATTGCAATGTTGTTCTGTTTTGCTGTTGGATTATTTGCACAACACTATTACGATAGACATAATGGAAGGGAGGTTGTCGATTTAAGTAATCCTTATTCTCCATATTTTAAACCTTGTGCATTTGAACAAAGCACACCGGATTCTATCATTCCTTTACTTGAAATTCCTGCAATTCGTCCTGGTGATGAAATTGTAGAGCATAGGGCATATACCTTAGATTATATAGAAAAATTCGAGCAGGCAGCGTGGGTAGCGTATGAATTAACATCCGAAGAAACGAATAAGCAATTTGAACGAAGCAATAAGTTCTTTACGGATCCAGATGTAAAAACGGGTTCTGCTTCTGATGTTGATTATAAAGGCAGTGGATACGATCGAGGTCATTTAGCACCTGCAGCCGATATGAGCTTTAGTGAGGAAACCATGTTGGAGTCTTTTTATTATAGCAATATGTCGCCTCAGGTTCCCGCTTTTAATCGAGGGATATGGAAGCGATTAGAAGAAAAAGTACGAGATTGGGCCGTCTTGTATCAATCGATTTATGTGGTTACAGGTCCGGTCTTGTCTGAAGGCAATATTATTGCTACTAACGGGGTGGCAGTACCGAACTATTTTTACAAAGTTATTTTGGATTATCATAGTAGCCATCTGCAAGCTATTGGATTTATTATGCGAAATGAAGGAGCCGCTGGCGATTTGAAAACATACGCAGTGACAGTAGATAGCGTTGAAAATTTGACAGGCATTGATTTTTTTCCGCGCCTACCTAACAATATTGAAAAATCTATTGAGGGAAGAGCATGCCTCGCTTGTTGGGATTGGAACAATAGCACTGTACATCATAGTGAATTGAAAAATAAAAACACATCCGGTGCCTCAGTTCAATGCCATGGAATAACAAAAGCTGGATCACAATGTAAAAAAATGACAAGAGATGTCAGTGGTTTTTGTTATCTTCACCAAGCGCAGGCAGGTTCAGATGCAGGAATAAGTCATATAAATGAATCGCACAATGTTACTTCCTCACAGTGTTTAGGTACAACAAAAAAAGGAAGTCGTTGTCGTAGAATGACACGCAGTCCCAATGGATATTGCTATCAACACGGGGGTAACTAATAAAATCAAATAAAATCAATAAAATTCTATGTCAAACAATTTCTTCCGTTCTAATAGTTACTTCATTGACGAAAATGTCAACTTCTTTAAATTCGAAAATAGTTATCAATTATATGATGATTTAGGTACTCATATAGGAGCTGTATGTCAAAAGCTAACAACTGGACAAAAAGTATTACGTATGTTGCTAAACAAAGCAATGTTACCTTTTTTATTAGAAATCAAAGACCTTGATGGAAATGTTCAAGCTAGTATTGCAAGAGGTTGGACATTTTGGATGTCGAAAATTACGATAACGGATGCAAATGGATTGATTGCTGGATCCATAAAACAAAAGTTTAAATTTTTCAAACCTACATTTATTATTTCTGATAATAATGAAAAAGAAATTGCCAAAATTACTGGCGATTGGAAAGCTTGGAATTTTGAAATTTTAGATGCCAATGAACTTCCAATGGGTACAATCAGCAAAAAATGGGCTGGAGCCATGCAAGAGATATTTACCTCTGCTGACAAATATAATGTGACCTTGAATTCGGAAATGAATGATAATTTACGTAAAATTGCTATTCTGTCTGCCGCAATAACTATCGACATGGTATTGAAAGAAAGCAAATAAAAATGAATGATATTTAACCAATAAACCAAAACCAACAAAATGAAAAAATTAGTTTTAGCATTAGCCTGCATAAGCATTTTATTCAATGCTTGTAAAAAGGATGATACCACTCCTGCAGCAACCGGTTCCACTACATTAACAGTAGAAAAGAAAAACAGAGCAGCTATTATTTACTTCGGTGAAGATTGGTGTCCTCCTTGTGGTTCTTATGGCGGACCTACTTTAGATAGTTGCTTAAAGCAAGAAGGATCATTACTTACAGGAATGAAAATTAATACAAGCTCAAATAACTCTTCCTTAAATTGGGCAACAGGAAATGGAATGTGGACAGTATTTAATTCTGGTGTTTTTGCAAGTGCAAATGCTATTCCTTCAATGGCAGTGAATACAACAAAACAAAGTGTAACGACAAGTGTATCCAGTAATTATTCTGGTGCAGTTGCAAAAGCTACCACTTTTGCTAATAGTACTATCATCGCCGGTGTAGCCTTACGCAAAAGTATCTCGGGCGATTCGATTTCAGTGGATACAAAAGTGAAGTTTTACAGTGATATTGTTGCTGGTTCTGATTATCGTTTAGCTGTTTATGTAGTAGAAGACAAGATTTTCACTACACAATCAACAAGTGCAGGTTCGGTAAGTAATTATGAGTACCGCAATTTGGTAAGAACATGTAATGCATCTGCTTACTCTGGGGTAACAATTAATAATGGTGGAGATGCCATCACACTAGATCAAGAGTTTTCAAATACGTATAAAATGTATTTAAAACCTACTTGGAATAAGAGTAACTTAAAGGTTATTGGTATTCTATGGAAGATGGGTGGGTCACCCGCTCAAGTGGTTAACTCAAATGTAGCTTATTAATTAATTTTATACTGAAAAGCCCCGGGTTAACTCGGGGCTTTTTTATTTTCAAAAAATATGGAAATTAAATTTGCCAAGCCTTTTAAAAAATTATTAAATGCAGATGGTAATGGGCTAATTCATCATGCAACGCTACTTCAAATACTAAAAATCAATAACCGATCATCATTGTCAGCTGCTTTTATAGAATATGATACAGATAATGATTATATGATTCCAACCGATGTTCCTTTATTGATGTTAGTGTTTTTAAAGCCTTACAATAGCAACCAATCATCAAAAAACACGTTTGTTACGATCCGTAATTGGACGCAAGAAAAAGAAGAATTTTACACACGAGCAATTGGGCTAGAATTTAATGTGATCGTTGAAAATGAATCACCCCAATTGAATGAAATTATTTCTTAAACAGACCTTCTGAAATACCTTTAATAGAAACGACATTTAAAGGAAATTCTAAGAAAACGTGCAAGAAGCTAAGGAAAAACAAAACGATTATTCCTGTGTGATAATCGTATAAATAGAAACCAATACTCGCTATCCATAGAGTTGCAATTATTCCTAAACGCATTTTAGAAGATCCTTTGTGCCATCCAATAATAGAAGTTTTCGAAAACCAATTTAAATAATGGTAGGTATAGGCAAATGCAATAAAAATTTGAATTTTTATTCCTATTAGTGATAATAAACTAAAGGATTCATTTTGTATTCCTACTAATGATTTTGCTAAAGAAGAATTAAGCGCATAAAAGCCACTGGATAAGTAATTATCTTTTGTGCCTTGACTTAATACATATTGATCTGGATGAACATTTCCGTAAGCAATAACTATTGGAACAATGGCCAATAAAACCACACCAATATATCCAGGAGTGCTTCTCGATTTCATGGCTCCAAACAACATAAATAGCCATGTAAATAAGTAAACATGAATAACTGTTGGTAAAAACACACTGACTAATACCAGAGAGAATGTAACGTACTTTAAAATTAAATAGGAAAGAAGTATACTCGAAATTAAAAATACAATCGTAAGTTTTAATTCTTTTAAAAAGACTAATCCAATGGAGAAAAATAGGGATGCTAATAGGATGACATTGGATGAAGCGTTTAAGGTCATTAAAAAATCTTTAACTACTTTTATTTCATAGATAAACTTGAAAAGCGGAAGTGTCATTAAAAAAGGAACCGAGATGATCAATCCGAAAAGGATAAATGTCCAAATCCATTCTTTAGTTTTTATAAAATAATTACGCTCTTTTAACCAATTGATTTCCGTTAAATAATGTAGCGGGCCTAAAAAAGCGTACGAGAATAAAAATAATTCAAAGGGGATTTTATAAGCAATTATTAAAGAGAAGATGATAAGAAACAGGTTAAGACGGTCGATGTTTTTACTTTCCATTGCTATGAATTAAAAGCCTAATATAAATCAATTAGCGATATTTGATGGTACGTAAAGTAAATAAATAAGAAGTCAATTTTTCTTTTCTAAAAATAATAAATGTTTAAATTTGACTTACAAACTAAATTTCCCATGAGTAATCTCGAATTCTTCAAAAATTGCTGGCTTAATGAATTAGCAGCTACTACCAATATTATTAAAGCAACGCCAAATGATAATTTAGGGTATAAGCCTCATCCTGTTAATCGCTCAGCGAAAGAAATTATAGAACACTTGGTTGGACATTCATTCGATTTAGTGACGATTGCCTCGTCAAATAGCTGTGACGAAACACTCGTGTATGATTTTAATTCGGTAGAGATTGCTGCGGATGTTTATACAAAAAAATCGGGAGAGCTGATGGATGTTCTAAATTTATTAACTGAGGAGCAATGGGAAAATGAAGAGGTGGAACTTACCATAAATGGAGCTTCCTTCATAACGTTAAAACGCAGCCAAATGATGTGGTTTTTCTTTTTTGATATCATTCATCATAGGGGGCAATTATCAGCTTATGTTCGTCCGATGGGCGGAAAAAATCCAATTGTTTATGGTCATAGTGCTGATGCGTAATTTTTTTTTTTTCTTCTTTAGGGGCAAATGTTTAAATTTTTGCTCCATAGGTAAAAAAATAACTTTGCCACTGTTTAAATAAATTCGAATCATTTTTTTGTTCATTTTATATGTCATTTAATGACAAACGGACTTGTTTTTTAATAAAGGTTCGTTTACTTTAGCACTCAATATACAATAAGTTAAACTAACTATTCGACTTACGGGGGTAATGTCGATTACTAGTAAATATGTTTAGAAATTATCCAGGTGAAAAATGGGAGCCCATTGACGTTGATCATAAGCTTCGATACAATTATGCGATTTCCAATTATGGACGCTTGGTAAGTTATTCAGAAGCCATAAAAGATGGTAGAATAATTAAGCCAGGCAAAGTAGAGGGATATACCACTTTTAGGTATAAGCTTTATGCAGGTGCCAAAATACGGTATTTTTCTAAGATGATTCACAACTTGGTTGCGGAGAAGTTCTTAGACAAGCCAACTACTGAACATAATTATGTAATCCATTTAGACCGTAACAAGTCTAATAACTATTACAAGAACCTGAAATGGGTGACTCGTGAAGAAAGCATTCAATTCAAAAAGGAAAGTCCTGCAGTTAAAGAGGCAATGCGTAAATTAGTTGAGCTAAATAAAAAGCGAGACGGCGCTAAACTTACGGAAAGCAAAGTACGTCTTTTAAAAAAGAAGATTTTCGACCCTAATAGAAAAACACGATTAAAAATGCTAGCCAAGCAATTTGGAATTAGTGAGATGCAACTATACCGTATTAAGTCTGGAGAGAATTGGGGGCATGTTAAAATTGATGATTAATCAATTCAAGTATTATCGTTACTTTTGTTAACGATGAAACAATTTTTAATTATCCTATTATTTCTTCCGTCGCTATTATCTGCACAGTCAAATACTTCATTAAGTGATAGTGTTGTTGTTGCAATAGATACCGTTTCGATTTTTAAAGAGCCCGTGGACAGAGCCTCTGCAGGGTTAGGATTTGGTCAAGACCTCGGAGGTATTGGTGGGAATTTAATTTACTATCCAACTCCTAAATTAGGATTTCAAGGAGGTATCGGATATGCCTTAGCAGGTGTAGGATACAATGTAGGTGTGAAATACCGTTTTTTAAAAGGTAAAGATTTAACTCATCGCCATCTTTTCTTAATGGGTATTTATGGATACAATGCAGCCATTAAAGTGAAAGATGCCCCACATTTGAATAAAATTTTTAATGGACCATCGTTAGGTTTAGGCTTCGATTCTAAAGCTATGGGGTCCAGCCATACTTATTTTTCATTTGCGATTTTTTATCCATTTAGAGGAAGTGATATTCAAAAATATTTGGATGAAAATTATATCTCTTTAACAAATGATTTAACTCCAATAACACTTTCGATTTCATATAAGATGATTATTCATTAATTGTCATTATTGAGTATTTATAATTTTGAAGGTGTCAATATTTATTATTTTAGTAGGATGAAGTTATCCGTACCGCAAAACAATGAATATGCAGTGAGTAGGCTAACAGCTTTGTGGGCCTTAAATGAATCAGGGCTAGGTGGAATTTTACATGCTGCTAAATTTCCATTTACTGGAATATTTGTTGGCGGTTTTGCTGTGATAATAATTACTTTGATTGCTCACTATTCCAATTTTAGTTTTAAAGCAATTTTAAAAGCTACAGGTGTTGTTTTAATGATTAAAGCAGCAGTTAGTCCTCACTCTCCATTTCCTGCCTACTTAGCCGTGAGTTTTCAAGGATTGTTTGGTGCAGTAATTTTTAGCTTAACTAAGAATATAAACTATTCATCTGTTATTTTCGGCGGAATTGCATTGTTGGAATCTGCCATTCAGAAAATTCTTTTAACGGTCTTGTTTTTTGGGATGTCGTTTTGGAAAGCTTTGGATGGTTTTGTACTCGATACTTTACGAGTGTTTAATTTGTCGAGCGACTTTTCGTTCAGTAAATGGGTGGCCTATTGCTACGTAATTGCTTATTTCATTATTGGAATTATAATTGGGAATTTTATTCGGAAAATACCAAATCAAATTTTGTCGTTAGATTTTTCGTGCTTGCTAATCGATAAAAATGAAATGGTGAAAAGTAAATATGGTAATAAAAGAAAAATTGGTATTTATAGTTTATTGGTCATTTCAATTTTAATTTCCTTGTTTTTGCCATTTAAAGTGTTAAGTAGTTTTGTAATATGGGAGTTAGTCTTGCGATTAGTGTTTTTTATGTTGCTGTTTTATTATGTAATAGGACCATTAACCACTAAGATTGTTCTAATGTTTTCAAAAGGTAGAATGGAGGAACTTTCTCAAGTGAATAAGGATATTGCTGAATTGCGAATGGTAATAAAGCCGTTAGTGTATTATATCGCTAAGAATTATAAAGGACTATCTCGTTTAAGAATGTTTGTGCTTTACATGCTTGCCATAACATTAAAAGATATCAGAGAGTATAATGGGTAATATATTGATTTTATCCGGCCCAATTCAAAGTGGCAAAACAACTTCAATTTTTAAATTCATTGCCAATAAAAAAAAGGTAGGCGGATTTCTTTGCCCCGATATCAATGGAAAAAGAATGATTTATTTTCCGAATGAAAATAGTGTTGGTCCCTTTCAAGTTGAACCAAGTGAAGACACGTTGAATATTGGAAAGTTTTCGTTTGACCATGATGTTTTTAATAAGGCCTGTGAATTATTGGTTAGTCCATTAACGTTAGCGAATGAATTGGTGGTGGTTGATGAAGTTGGACCTATGGAATTGAAGGAGCAAGGGTATTATTCTTCGTTAAATAAATTGATTGTAAATTGGAATAGTAATAGTTCAGGAGTATTGATACTTGTTGTGCGTGAGCATTTAGTGAGGGAGGTGAAGGATAAGTTTGACCTGAAGGAGGTAGATGTTATATCCATTAAGGACTTAACAATTGATACTTTGCCATCAAATAATATCAATGCGGCGATATTATGTGGTGGAGAAAGTAGTAGAATGAAAATAGATAAGTTCAATTTAAAATACGATGGAGTAGAACAGTACAAAAGACTTTTTCAAATTTTTAATGAGCTATATTTATCCAGTATTTTATCTTGCAATGATTCTCAGTTTTTAAATTTTAATCGATCGTTTGATTTAATTGTCGATAATAAAATTTATTCGGATGGAGGTCCATTAACCGGCATCTTATCAGTGTATGATCAAGTACAATCTGATTTGATAATTGTTGGATGTGATTACCCACTTTTACAGAAACAACACATTGAAATATTAAAGCAGTTTTCAATGTATGGTTTTACAAGTATCGGGTTTGTAAAAAAGAATCGACCGGGATATGTTGAGCCTTTAATTTGTTATCTTTCCATTACAATTTTAAATCAGTTAAAGAATTATTTTTTAGAAGGTGGTCGTTCATTGAATCACTATTTACAGCAAGTAAACCCTCTGAAGATTCAATTACTCGATGATCGTTTTTTAAAAAGTTTTGATACACCTGAAGATTACCAATCTTACTCCAATTATTAATTACCAAGATGTCTAAATTCCCTGTTCATGTTGTTTCGATTTCAAAAGTAAACGAATTGTCTATGCAAGTTGTTGATGATATTGTGGTGATAGAAGAGCCTTTGGAAATTCGATTAGGTTATGGTCCATTGGATATGCGCGATGAATTCAATGTTTCTATTACCATGCGAACGCCAGGTGATGATTTTGAATTAGCCCTTGGATTCTTATTTACCGAAGGAATAATTAAAAGTGCAGAAGATGTTTTGTCTGTTAAATATTGTACAGATCATCAGAAGTTAGAGCAGCAGTACAATATAGTTCGTGTTGAGTTACACCCTGCAATTGAATTTGAATCGTCTGCGTTTAATCGAAATTTTTATATGACTTCTGCTTGTGGTATATGTGGCAAAGCTAGTATCGACGCAATTGCTATTCATTGTAATCGACATTTTAAAAAAGACGATATTGTTGTTAGTAAGGAGGTTTTATTTTCGCTAACGGAAAAACTAAAACAAAATCAAACAATTTTTAATAATACAGGGGGAATTCACGCCTCCGCAATCTATAGTCTAAGTGGAGATTTGCTTCTTGCCATGGAAGATGTGGGGAGACATAATGCCTTGGATAAATTAATCGGAAGTTTGTTAGTAGAAAATAAATTGTCGTTTGCCAATAATTCGATTTTGTTTTTGAGTGGAAGGGCGAGTTTTGAGTTGTTACAAAAAGCGACGATGGCTGGTATAAGAGTGGTTTGTGCGGTAGGTGCTCCATCGTCTTTAGCAGTGCAAACGGCTGATGAGTTTGGAATCACATTAATTGGGTTTTTACGCGAAAGCAGGTTCAATATTTATACTCATCCTCAACGAATTTCATAGTTTTTTTGACTTGCAGAATTGTAGTTAATCAGTTGCGTGGTTGCTTTCTTTTTCCAAAGCTCTTATTTATCTTTGTATGGTAATGATTGAATTATGAAATTAAGAATTAAAGGAAACTCCATCCGTATTCGTGTATCTAAAACTGAAGTGGCAAATTTTGAAAAAAATGGGGAGTTGAAGGAGTCAACATTTTTCGGTACAAATCATTTTCATTATTGTTTGAAAAGATCTAATGATACTTCAACGGTGGCTGCCGATTATATAAATAATTGCATTACCGTTTATATTCCTGAAACAATAGCTACTGAATGGACGGCTACTGACATGGTTGGCTTTAATTATAAAATGCCAATTGGCGAAAATGAACAGTTGTTTTTATTAGTTGAAAAAGACTTTGTATGTCTCGACAATACTTTCGAAGATCAAAGTGATAATTATCCGAATCCTAACGCAATGTGTTAACGAAGCTAATGGTTACTAATAACAAAAATCATGACCTTCCCAATCCGGAGAATCCTGAAAGATTTACAGGTATTAAGTTGGAAGATCCAAGAGATGCTGCATGCGGTACTGAGGCCGTTCGGATAGCTGCCCAACACGTATTGTCTGAAATGGATCCATTGCGAGCTGTGAAAGCAATGTTTGCAGTGAACCAAAAAACAGGATTTGATTGTCCTGGTTGCGCATGGCCTGAACATGATGAACATCGATCTAAATTAGGGGAATATTGTGAGAACGGAGCAAAGGCCATCGCAGAAGAAGCTACAACAAAGAAACTAACATCTGATTTTTTTAAAAAATATTCCGTTGCTCAATTAGCTTCACTTGATGATTATACCATAGGCAAAAGTGGACGAATCGCGCAACCAATGTATCTGCCTAATGGCGCTACTCACTATCAACCGATTTCATGGTCAGATGCGTTCGAAAAAATTGCTATCCATCTTAAAAACTTAAGTTCACCCGATGAAGCAGTTTTTTATACTTCCGGACGAACAAGTAATGAAGCTGCTTTTCTTTATCAATTATTAGTTCGTCAGTATGGAACCAATAATTTACCTGACTGTTCCAATATGTGCCACGAAAGTAGTGGCGTTGCATTAAACGAATCCGTAGGTATCGGAAAAGGATCTGTTACATTGGAAGATTTTTATAAAGCAGAGGTAATTGTTATTCTTGGTCAAAATCCAGGGACAAATCATCCGCGCATGCTTACTGCATTACAAGCTGCAAAAGAAAATGGTGCGACAATAATTTCTGTTAATCCATTGCCAGAGTCAGGGTTGATTAGCTTTAAAAATCCCCAACAAGTAAAAGGAGTTTTGGGAATTAAAGCTCGCTTGACGGATATTTTTCTTCAAGTGAAAATTAACGGTGATATGGCCCTGTTAAAGGCAATAATTATGCGTTTGTATGAAGAAGAATTAAAAAGTCCGGGAACTGTTTTTGATCATGAGTTTATTAAAAATAATACGTACAATTACGACGCTTTTATCCAACAAGTAAATAAATATTCAATTGATGATTTATTAGAGCAGGCAGGTATTTCTCGAGAGCAATTAGAACTAACGGTAGAGGTTTTTAAAACTAAAAAGAAAATTATCGCGTGTTGGGCTATGGGATTGACCCAGCATAAAAATGCCGTAGATATGATTAAAGAAGTAGTGAATTTGCTCTTGATAAAAGGAAGCATTGGAAAAGAAGGTGCTGGTACTTGTCCAGTTCGTGGGCATAGTAATGTGCAAGGAGATCGTACAATGGGTATCTATGAAAAACCTCCACAAGTATTTTTAGATAACATGGAGAAAGCCTTTGGATTTAAACCTCCACAGCACCATGGATATGATGTTGTCGATTGCATACATGCGATGCATGAAGGGAAAGCAAAAGTGTTTATTGCGATGGGAGGTAATTTTTTATCCGCTACTCCAGATACAAAATACACCGCAGAAGCCCTTAATCGTTGTGATTTAACCGTGCAGATTTCTACAAAGTTAAATCGTAGCCATTTGATAACTGGTAAAGAAGCACTTATTCTTCCAACGTTAGGTCGTAGTGATAAAGATAATTTGCAGGGAGAAGAACAATTTATTTCCTGTGAAAATTCGATGGGGGTAGTGCAGATGAGCAAAGGGAATTTAAAACCAGTAAGTAATGATTTAATGAGTGAACCAATGATTGTTTGCGGTATGGCATTAACGTTATTTGGTTCAAATTCAAAGGTGGATTGGACTTCATTTACAAAACACTATGATTTTATTCGTAATGCCATTGAAAAAACGATTCCAGGGTTTGAAAATTACAATGCTCGTGTACGAGAGTTAGGCGGTTTTTATCTGCCTAATGGATCTCGAATAGGAAAGTTTAATACCAATACCGGTAAGGCAAATTTTAATGTTGCTGATGTAACATTTCATCGCTTGGAAAAAGGAGAATTAGTAATGATGACTATCCGTAGTCACGATCAATTTAATACTACTATTTACGGACTAGATGACCGTTATCGTGGTGTTACAAACGAACGAAGAGTCATTTTTATGAATAAGAAAGATATTGCCGAACTTGGATTTAAAGCTGGTGATATCGTTGATTTATTTAATGAACACAATGGAATAGAACGCGTGGCTCGTAAGTTTATCATCATTGAATTTAATATTCCAGAAAAATGTACTGCTACTTATTTTCCAGAAACAAATGTATTGGTGCCAATTGATAGTGTAGCCGAAAAAAGCAATACTCCAACTAGCAAGTATATTGTTTTAAAATTAAGAAAACACGAGTAAAAAATGATGACGGTCGAATACGCACAACTTTTCAAGAATCTTTTTGAACCCGAATTAATAAAAGAATTTGAAGAGAAAGTTAAAGTAATGCACGCGAAAGAAGGGGATAAAATAATTAGTATTGGTCAAACCGTAAGAGTAATTCCTTTCTTACTAAAAGGCACTTTGAAAATTTCACGTTTGGATGATAAACTAAATGAGATATTCTTGTATTACTTAAATGCAATGGAGGGTTGTGCTATGACATTTACTTGTTGCATGCAACAATTTCCGAGTGAAGTGCAAGCGCTAGCAGAAGAAGATATAACCTATCTCGCCATTCCTATTTCAGTGATGGATGAATGGATTGTTAAATATCCTACTTGGAAGAGTTTTGTGATGAAAACGATTCGTAGTCGTTTCAATGAATTAATGCACGCCATTGATCAATTGGCTTTTCAAAAATTAGATGAACGCCTCATAAATTATTTAAAAGAGAAGTCGCGATTGACAGGTTCCACTGTTTTAAATTTGTCTCACACTGACATTGCAAATGATTTGGCTAGTTCTCGGGAAGTGATTTCTCGACTATTAAAAAAGCTGGAGTTAGATGGAAAATTATTACTCTATCGCAATCAAATTAAACTTTTAAGTGCTATGTGATAATAGTCACTGTTATCCGCCATTTTCTATTGCACCTTTGCAGTGTCAAATTTTAAATAATTTATAAATGGCACATGAAATAGAAACACAATGGATGGGCAAAATGCAATTTAATGCCCTTGTTAATGGTCACACTGTAATTATGGATGCTCCCGAGCGGGTTGGGGGCGAAGATAATGGACCCATTCCGAAACCTTTTGTTTTATCGGCTCTGTCAGGCTGCACAGGAATGGATGTGATTGCCATTCTGAAAAAAGCAAATAAAAATGTGAAAGACTTTAATATGAAGGTGACTGGCGAAATCAGCAAGCAGGCTCCCATTGAATATACAGCGATTCACATAATTTATGAATTTGTGGGCGACGATGATTGCAAACAAACAGCTTTAGATGCTGTAATGGATTCTCAGGAAAAATACTGTGGAATCAGTCACATGTTAAAGAAAATTATTCCAGTTACCTGGGATGTTATCTATAATGGTCAATTAATTTTTACCAATAAAAAAGAAACAATACTAAGCTAAAATAAAAAATTCGAAAATGACAATTATCGATGTAAGAACTCCCGGCGAGTATATGGGAGGAAATGTAGTTGGAAGTATAAATATCCCTTTACAAGAAATTCAGAATCGTACGGACGAAATAAAAAATTTACCTCAACCAATTATTGTATGTTGCGCAAGCGGCATGCGTAGCGGGCAAGCAGCCACCTATTTGCGGAGTGTTGGTGTTGATTGTGAGAATGGTGGATCATGGCTAGACGTAAATGGTGATTACTAAAAATAAGAAAGATGATAAATACAATTAAAAAATTACTTGGTATAGGCTCTGCTGTTAATTTTAAAGAGTTAATGGCTAATGGAGCTCAGATAATTGATGTTCGTACGAAAGGGGAATACCAAGGTGGACATATTCGTGGTTCTGTCAATATTCCACTTAATACGTTGCCACAATTGTTATCTAAAATTAAAAAAGATAAACCCGTTATTACTTGCTGTGCCTCTGGAATGCGTAGCGCTTCTGCAAAAAGTATTTTAAAAGCCAATGGGTTTAATGAGGTTCACAATGGTGGTGGTTGGATGAGCTTAAATAATAAAATCAAATAATTCTAAATCTATATTTTATAATGGCAACTTTTTCAGAATTAATTCAATCAGACCAACCAGTATTAGTCGATTTTTCGGCTGAATGGTGCGGTCCGTGCAAAATGATGCACCCCATATTGGAAGATTTAAAGTCGAGAGTGGGAACGCAAGCGTCTATTTTAAAGGTGGATGTAGATAAAAATCCTCAGGCCGCAGCAGCGTATCAAATACAAGGAGTTCCTACATTAATTCTCTTCAAAAATGGTAAAATACTATGGCGCCAGTCGGGTGTTGTACCTGCTGATTATTTAGAGCAAATCATTCATCAAAATACATCAATATGAAAAAGGGGTATGCTTTCTTGCCTATTATTTTAGTTTGGATGATGATTTCCTGTACCGGACAAAATTCATTGGGATCGTTAAATACAAAGCAATTTTCAGAAAAAATTGCGAATTTGGAAAGTATAACGCTTATGGATGTCCGAACACCAGAAGAGTACGCTTCAGGCCATATAAAAGGTGCGATAAATAGGGATTGGTCAAGTGGCCAATTTGAAACTGAGGTAGGAGGGTTTGATAAAACGAGAAGTTATTTTTTGTATTGCCATAGTGGACAACGTAGTGGCTCAGCAGCTGCATGGATGCGTAATCATGGATTTAAAAATGTTTATGAACTCCATGGCGGTTTGAGTTGTTGGCAGTCGGAAGGTATGCCAATCGAATAGAAATAAAAATATTATCATTATTTTTCCTCAATGAATTTTGATGAGCTAGCATACCAACTCACTTCATTGGGGAATTTTTCTTCTACGGAAAGAAAAGGAATCCGCTCTTATAAATACAAGGGTGTAGTATTTTTGACAATTAATCAAGCAGCACATCGTATCTGCCTTCGATTGCCTGAAGTAGAGCAAAGCATCTTCATTGATTTTTCTCCAAATAATATTTGGAAAGTTCCTAATCAGTGGGGAAATTACGGCTGGACATTGTTTCGAATAGAGGAACTTGAATGGGAGGTAATAAAAGAAGCTATTGAGGCTGCAATGCAATTTGTGTTAATTAGAAAAATAAAAGTTTGATTTACCTTAAATACTCATCATTTAATTCTCTTTCCAAACTTGACAATCCAAGAAATTATCATTCATTGCTTTTCCTTTTTCAAATATCCCAAATACAGCGGCACCGCTACCGCTCATGCTTGCATATAGCGCTCCTTTTTCATACAGCTGGTTTTTTATTTCACCAATTTTTGGGTGATGTTTAATAACCGCTTCTTCAAAATCATTTTTCAAATAATTTCTCCATTCGTAAATAGGTCGATCAATAATTTCCAAAAGAGATTTTTCTGGAACCTTGGGATTTACCCAGCTATATGCTTCTGCTGTACCAACAGAAATATTTTTCGGCATTACAATGACAATCTGATAATTTGATAAATCCAGCGAAATAGGTGCTAATATTTCACCACGGCCTGTCGCTATACAGGGCTTCGATTCGATGAAAAAAGGACAATCACTACCTAATCTAGCGGCGTATTCTTTAAGTTTCTCAGTACTAATACCTAAATTATACTTCGAATTCAGCAGTTTTAGCATAAATGCAGCATCTGCTGAACCTCCCCCCAAGCCTGCACCCATTGGCAATAATTTGTGAAAGTGCACTTGAATAGGTGGAATAGAATAGTCAGATTTAAGAAGGCCCCACGCTTTGTAAATTAGGTTCGATTTAGGATCGCCATTGATAGTTAACCCACTGATATCCATATTGAAATTGTCTTCACTTCCCTCCGTGACCTCCAAAATATCCTTCCATAAAACAGGGTAAAAAATCGTTTCAATATCATGAAATCCATCCGGACGCTTACAGACCACATGCAGGCCTAGGTTTATTTTGCAATGAGGGAATACAATCATTTTTAAGAATCTTAAACAAAGTTTTGCACTGCGAATCTACTTTTTTTTATTTTCGGATATCTTTGCACAGAATTAAAAAAAATATGTCATGGCTACAACGCTGATGGATTTTGAGAAACCGCTTGAAGAATTGCATGATCAGTTAATGAAAGCAAAACAAATTCAAGAGAAGGGCAAGGTGAATGTCCAAGCTGCCATTAAGGATCTTGAAGATAAAATTGCCAAAACTAAATTAGAGATTTACTCTAAGTTATCACCATGGCAGCGTGTTCAATTGTCGCGTCATCCAGAACGTCCTTATACGCTCGATTACATTCAGGCGATAACCAATGGAAGTTTTATGGAATTGTTTGGAGATCGACAAGTGAAAGATGATAAAGCGATGGTAGGTGGGTTCGGTGATATTAACGGACAGACAGTCATGTTTGTTGGACAACAAAAGGGGAACAATACCAAACAACGTCAGTATCGTAATTTTGGAATGCCTAATCCAGAAGGTTATCGTAAAGCTTTACGACTTTTTAAGCTTGCAGAGAAATTTAATAAGCCCATTGTAACACTCATTGATACACCTGGTGCTTATCCAGGTTTAGAAGCAGAAGAACGTGGACAGGGAGAAGCAATCGCACGCAATCTTTATGAAATGTCGATTTTAAAAGTTCCTGTCATTTGTATAATTATCGGTGAAGGGGCCTCTGGTGGAGCATTAGGAATTGGGATTGGAGATCGTGTGTTAATGTTGGAAAATACTTGGTATTCGGTCATCTCACCTGAATCTTGTTCTAGCATTTTGTGGAGAAATTGGAACAATAAAGAACGAGCTGCGGAAGCATTGAAACTAACGGCAACTGATATGAACGGGTTGCACTTAGTCGATGGAATTGTCAAAGAACCTTTGGGAGGTGCTCATGCTAATCCAGCGGAAGTATTCGAGACAGTGAAAGGAGAAATAATAAAACACCTTTCGGAACTTAATAAATTAACTCCAGAAGAAAGAGTGAACCAGCGTATTGAGAAATTCTGCTCGATGGGCGTGTATAAAAACGATTAAATTCATAGAATCAATAGCAGGCCGGCTTGAGCAATCTTGCCGGCTTTGTTGTCGAAAAGATAAAGCGCTGAAATCAAGGCGTATTCAATAATGTTAAAAAGTATTTTACGATTACTAAATGCGGAATCGTAAATTTGATTTATGGCTAACGAACGACCTATTACCAGAAAAAAAGCAATACCTGCCAATACATTTCCTGCAATAGAAGGAGGTAAACTTCCCCCACAGGCGCCAGAACTTGAACTTGCTGTTTTAGGGGCGCTGTTAATCGATAAAAATGCAGTTGCAGAAATTATTGACCTTCTTCATGAGAAGTGTTTTTATGTAGAAGCAAATCAGAAAATATATAAAGCAATAGTTTCACTTTTTCATGATACAAAACCAATCGATATTCTTACCGTAACGCAAAAATTGCGAAGTACGGGTGAGCTTGAAATTGTAGGTGGTGCCGTTTACATTACGCAATTAACGAATCGTGTTGCCTCTTCTGCAAATATTGAATTTCATTCAAGGGTTATCCTTCAAAAATTTATTCAAAGAGAATTAATTCGTATTTCTACTGAAACAATAAAAGATGCTTTCGAAGAGACAACGGATGTGTTGGAGCTATTAGATCGTTCGGAAAAGAACTTGTTCTCTATAACGGAATCGAATATCCGAAGAAATTATGAGGATATGCATTCCTTGGTTTCTCGTGCGATTGAAGAAGTGCAACATGCTGCAACACTAACAGATGGTGTTACAGGTGTTCCTTCAGGATTTACTGAACTTGACCGTCATACAATGGGATGGCAAAAATCAGATTTAATTATTATTGCTGCTCGTCCTGGTATGGGTAAAACAGCTTTTACTTTGAGTCTTGCAAAAAATGCAGCCTTAGATGGTAATAAACCCGTTGCCTTTTTCTCTTTAGAGATGTCAGCGTTACAATTAGTTAATCGTTTAATATCTTCAGAAACAGAAATTGGGTCAGAAAAACTTCGCAAAGGTGATTTGTCGAAAGAAGAGTGGGAGCGATTAAATGTAAAAGTGACTCGATTAACAAATGCTCCAATTTATATTGATGATACTCCAGCACTTTCTATTCTAGAGTTGAGAGCAAAATGTCGTCGTTTAGTAGCTGAAAAAAACATTCAATTGATCATTATCGATTATCTTCAATTAATGAGTGGGGCTGGAGAAGGCGGTCGAGGTGGAAATCGTGAACAGGAAATTTCTTATATCTCTCGTTCATTAAAAAGTATCGCAAAGGAATTAAGTATTCCTATTATCGCCCTTTCTCAGTTAAGTCGTGCTGTAGAAACACGAGGTACTTCTAAGCGACCAATGTTGAGCGACCTTCGTGAATCAGGTGCCATTGAACAGGATGCCGATATGGTAATGTTTATTTATCGTCCAGAATATTATCAATTAGAACAATTAGAAGATGGCACTTCTACTAAGAATTTAGCCGAAATTATTATTGCTAAAAATCGTGCTGGATCATTGGGTGATGTGAGGTTGCAGTTCATCGGACATTTAACAAAATTCTCAGATTATAATCATTTCGATTATCAGGATGAAACGGAAATTGCAAAACCTTCATCGATGTCTCCTAATTTTTCTGTCGATGAAAACAATTATGCAATTTTAAGCTCTCGAATGAATAACGATGATATGCCGGATAATCCATTTTAAGAATAAAAAAACAACATTTTATTAAATCTTCCGTTTCAAGGACATGCTCAAAAAAATCACTATTCTAATTTTTGTTATTTTAATTGGTTTTTTGCCTGTCAGAGCTGCTTATATTTTAATTCCGATGGATGATTCTCAAACGAATCATTTAAAGGCTTACGGGATTGCATATTGGGTTTTAACGAATAATGTAGAAGTGGAATGGTTGCTGAATTATCGCGGTGGATCATTTATGATAAAACAAATTCCTGCTTTCGAAAATGAGTGTCGGGTGCGCGGAGTAAGTTTTAATGTGATTGCCGATGGTCAAGCTGCAAGTATCCTCGAAGAAATAGCACAGCCAGAAGTAAATATGGATGTGGTTAAATTGGAAAAGGCTCCTAAAATGGCAGTCTATTCTCCAAAGGATAAGTTGCCTTGGGATGATGCTGTAACGTTGGTGCTTACTTACGCTGAAATTCCTTATGATGTAATTTATGATGAAGAGGTGATGTTAGGCGACTTACCTAAGTATGATTGGCTACACATGCATCATGAAGATTTTACTGGGCAATATGGAAAGTTTTATGCTGCCTATCATGGAGTGCCTTGGTATCAAGAGCAAGTACGTTCAGAAGAAGCAAAAGCACATAAGCTTGGGTTTGAAAAAGTATCGCAATTAAAGTTGGCAGTAGTGAAAAAAATTCAAGAGTTTTTATCTGGTGGTGGATTTTTATTTTCCATGTGTTCTGGTACGGATAGCTATGATATTGCGCTTTCCGCAGAAGGACTAGATATCTGTGATAAGATTTATGATGGCGATGGTGTAACATCAAATTATAATTCAAAATTGAACTATGATAATACACTTGCATTCAAAGATTTTAAATTATCAACGAACCCGCTTGAGTATGAATTTTCTGATATTGATATGACCAACTTTCGTAAGGTACCTAGAAATGAAGATGTTTTCACGATTTTTGAATTTTCAGCAAAATGGGACGTGGTTCCAAGTATGCTCTGTCAGAATCATGAGCAGGTAATAAAAGGCTTTATGGGTCAAACCACATCTTTTAATAAAAGTCTTATTAAATCGAATGTGCTAATCATGGGGGAAAATAAATCAGTAGGTGAGGCGCGCTATATACATGGGGAGTTCGGTAAGGGTACATGGACATTTTATGGTGGACATGATCCCGAAGATTATCAGCACATGGTGGGAGATCCTCAAACTGATTTGGCCTTACATCCCAATTCGCCAGGTTACCGTTTGATTTTAAATAATGTGCTTTTCCCAGCAGCAAAAAAGCGTAAACAAAAAACATAATGTCTGTTGATATTTTGTAATGTTTATTGCTTTTTCTGTTTTTAAGAAGACTAAAACCATTTATTTTTGCCACTGAAAAATAGTTAATATGAAAAAAGTTACCGTTTTGTTTTTTATCGTTGCCTATGTAATGACAGGCTGCGTTACCAAGAAAAAATTTAATGCGCAAGTTTCAAAGTATGATTCTTTGAAAACAAGTTTTGATAAAGTCGATTTGATGTTAAGCGATTGTGCGGAAGATACCAAGAAAAAACAAGCGCGAATTAAAGAATTAGAAGATGAATTAGCCAACACTAAAAAAAGCGGTTCTGTGATGTTACAACAATTGAGCGATTTGTCTGTTATCAGTGCTGCACAAGCAGAGAGCATAAAAAAATCGTTGGAAAACATAAATGCGAAAGAGGGGTATATTCGAAATCTTCAAACTGAACTTTCGAGAAAGGACTCGTTGAATATGGCACTCGTGCTAAATTTAAAAGGTGCTCTTAAAGATGTGAATGATGATGATGTAAATATCAAGGTGGAAGGAAGCGCAGTTTTTATCTCTATCTCAGATAAAATGTTATTCAAGAGTGGTAGCTATGATATAACGCCAAGAGCAAAGGAAGTATTGGGTAAGGTGGCTGATGTAATAAAGGCCCAGCCAGATGTACAGTTTATGGTAGAAGGTCATACAGATAATAAGTCGATTGCTACTGCAACTATTCGTGATAACTGGGATTTAAGTGTGATGCGTTCGGCTTCTGTTGTTCGAACATTGCAAAAACAATATGGTGTTGATCCTTCACGTATGATTGCTGCAGGGCGCAGCGAATATGTGCCTGTTGCAAGCAATGATACCCCTGAGGGTCGTTCAACTAATCGTAGAACAAGAATTGTAATTCTACCACAGCTTGATCAGTTTTTCAAGTTGATGGAACCTAAACCTTAAATTATCTGAGAGTGAATCTGCAACCCGGAAAGAAAATTTATTTTATAAGTGATTTTCACCTAGGCGTTCCTAACGATAAGGATAGCCGTAAACGGGAAGACAAGATTGTTACATGGCTGAATTCAATACATCATGATGTTCAGATTTTATATTTAATGGGCGATGTATTCGATTATTGGTTCGAATATAAAGAGGTTGTACCACGAGGGTATGTTCGTTTGTTGGGTAAACTGGCGGAGTTAAGTGATGCTGGTGTTGAGATGCATTACTTCACAGGCAATCATGATATGTGGGTATTTGATTACTTACCAAAAGAAATCGGATTGCAGATTCATCGAGCGCCAATTCAAAAAGAATATAATAACAAAAAGTTTTTCTTAGGACACGGTGATGGATTAGGCCCCGGTGACTTCGGATATAAATTCATAAAAAAAGTATTTGCAAATAAATTAGCGCAATGGTTTTTTGCACGTGTTCATCCAAACACAGGCATCGGACTAATGAAATTCTTTTCGAGAAAAAGCAGGATTGCAACAGGCACCTCTGATGAAGTTTACTTGGGTGATGATAAGGAATGGCTCATGATTTTTTGTCGGGAGGTTTTGCAAAAAGAACATTACGATTATTTTATTTTTGGTCACCGCCACATGCCTTTAGACAAGCAGTTAAATGGTCAATCGCGATACATCAATTTAGGAGAATGGATTAATCATTTTACATACGCTGTTTTTGATGGACAGGAATTGTTGCTGAAAAAATTTGAATCGTAAATTGAAATGTATGGAAAAGAAAATTCGAAATCTTTTGATTTTTGTTTTTCCCTTCTTATTGATGATTATTACCAATCATTTTATTAAGCCTGCCGTCGATAATAACCCTAAGCAAGGTAAATTAATTACTGAAAAACAACTACCACAAAAATGCTCTTGGGCCTGTCACAATAACACGCTTTACTGTATTAACCATCATGTAAAGATGAATAGGTTTTTATTGAAATGTTCCCAACCATTTTACTTTGGAGAAATAACACTTTTGCAAATGTTGGGAAGTTATTCTCTGGCTAATATTTTAATATTGGTTACGTTTATACCCATTTATATTTGGTATTTTTTAATTAAAATTATCGATACTCTTCAGGAAATAAAGGAGGTGAAAAATGATAGTTAGTTTTATTTCCACCTTATATAATTATTGCACGGAGTTCGTCATTAACTTGTCAAATTTAACCCATTTATCCTATTACGAAATCAACTTTATTCTCTTTTGTATTGTTTATCCAGGTTTGATGTTTTCCCTGCCAATTTACTTGAAATGGTTAAAGCGAAAACTAGCAAGACTAAAAAGAAAGTAATTTCTATCTTGAAATTTGTTTTCTTAATAACAACGGATTTAGCTTAGAGATATCAAATTTAAATCGAATGCGCTCAGCAAAACCATATTTATTAGTTTCAAAATAATTCATAATGCTTTTGGAAGCAACTAATGGGAAATAAATTTCTGCAATATCCTTGATAAGTGAGAATGACACTCCCGCTTCATAGATAATGTTTTCTTTCTTATCAATTGCATTTGTTCTTGCATTCAAGGCTTCACATACACCTGCATCCACAAAGAATCGGAAGGGTAAAGGTATCGGACAATCAGCAGTTATATTTATGCTACTTACCCACTTTGCATTATTTCCAATTGGAGTATAAATTTTAAATCCTCCTTGATCATTGAATAGTTGCTTTGATAAAAAGTTAGTGCTAGGCAAGTTTCTACCTAAATAATTTCTTTCATAATTATAGTCGTAGTATATTCCTCCGTCACTTAAATTTAATCCATATCCCTGATTTAAATTATTACTATTTCCATCCAATAATCCGCCTGCAAATAATCTTACGTAAAGTCCTTTTTTAATATTCTTATAGGAAAACTTATAATTGTAATCAATGCTCACTTTGTTAAATACCTCATTATTTTCAAATTGCAATTGAACCTTCCAAGGATCTAATGTTCTGTTGTTTTCAAATGCATAGGTTAAAGTAGTAAATGCATTAGTAGTCGATTTTATATCTTCCCAATAATTTTCAGTTATGTAATTGTAGTTAAGTTTTACGGTTTGATTGATTTTTGAAAGTCGCTCAGCATTGCGAATATTAAATACCACAAATGGTTTTACTTGCTGATAGTTTGATGTTTCTTTTGCATTTCCTGTATTACTTTCAAATGCAAAACTACGAGCATCTAATCCAATTGCTAAACTTTTAATAAACCCACTTTGCATTTGAAATGTATAATTCATATTCCCAAGTCCTGCTAATTGTTGATTTCTAAATCCGTAAAGTGGTGCTATCGCAAATTCAAATGCTCGCTTATGTAAAAAGTAATTATGTAATAGCAATCCTCCCATCAATCCATTGTGAAAATTATAGCCTAAAGCAGGTGCGACATAAAAGCTGTTTTTCACAGGATAATTTATTCTACCAATAAAATCAATTTGAAACGG
>JBJTMY010000048.1:0-20611 GCA_046073825.1 Bacteroidota bacterium | reverse complement strand
ATTGTACAAGATTCCTCGGTTTTGGGAATTGAATCTGCGGCCAAAGAGGCAGTTTTATTTGCTTTGTTGGCCAATGAAACCTTGCTAGATCCCGGCGTGGCGCGCGACCGACGTTTGGGAGATTCGCCTTGGGTGACGATGGGGAAGATAAGTTTAGCAAATTAGACGTTGGACATTAGACACTAGACGTTGGATAAGAATTTAGTGTTTAAAAGAAAGATGTTTGAGGTAAATTTATCCTCTGGACTATTGACTACGGACTAGCGACTAGTGACTGACGACAGATTAATAAATTATCCTCCGGAGTATTGACTTCGGACTTCGGACTAAAGACTAGTGACTACATTTATAACCCTAGGCTTTAGCCTAGGGACCCCAGACTGAAGTCTGGGGCTACAAATTTTGATAAAACGATTATAAATTTATTTGCCTCCGGACTAGTGACTTCGGACTAAACACTAGCGACTAGTGACTAGCGACTGATATATGAAATATAAATTACAAGACTACATCCTTTTTGAAAACGAGGACTTCATCGTCATCAACAAACCCTCGGGCATTGCGACCTTGGATGAGCGGAAGGATGATTATGCACCGAGTATCTTACGTATGGCGAAAGTTTATTCGGAGGATGCACAGGTGGGGCATCGTTTGGATAAAGAAACAACGGGTGCTTTGGTGATTGCCAAAAACCCAGAGGCTTACCGACATATTTCCATGCAATTTGAACATCGGGAAACGGCGAAACGTTATCATGCGGTGGTGGAAGGCATGCACGACTGGGATGGCATGTTGGTGAATTTACCCATTCTCCCACTCAAAGACGGGAAAGTAATTATCGCGCGATCCAACGGTAAGCATGCGGAAACTTGGTTCCGTACCTTGAAAGTTTACAAAGGTTATACATTGGTGGAATGCATGCCCATCACAGGCCGTATGCACCAAATCCGAATTCACTTAACATGTTTGCATGCACCCATCGTGGCGGATGAAATGTATGGCGGAAAGGATGTTTATCTATCAGATTTGAAACGAAATTTTCATTTGAAAAAAGATACAGAGGAGCGTCCATTGATGCGCCGCGTGGCCTTGCATGCGCATAGTTTGAGTTTTAATTTAATGGATGGAAGCCCGATTACGGTAGAGGCTCCTTATCCAAAAGATTTCAATGTCTTGGTAAGACAATTGGAGAAGTATTCGTAAATTTGCAACCCTGGCTCCGTAGTTCAATGGATAGAATGTAGGTTTCCGGTACCTAAGATGAAGGTTCGATTCCTTCCGGGGCTACTATTAAAGTAAATAAAACGGCTTCCTGTTAAATGGGAGCTGTTTTTGTTTTGAAATACTATATTTTCCCCTAATTTTTCCCCTATTTTTCAAAACTCCACAATTCTGCAAAAAATACAGTCAAAACTCAATGCCTCCTCAACTATCTGATAATCAAGCACTTGTGGAGGCCCTGCTTTTGAAACTTAAATTCCCCCTTAATCTCTATCTCTCTATAAAATTAATTTGAAAATTTGTGTTCTAAAATGACATTTTGGAATCAAAAGTTAATATATATACTCGGTATAGTTCTCCATCATAGGGTAAAAGAACTATCACCCACAAGGAGCAAATTAGTAGTGGGTCAGAAGTCGGGTAGTAATCTACGGGATTGTAATAATATCCAAACATAGTGGATGAGGTTTCTCCGATAATACCGAATATGGTTTGAATATAAATCTGATATGGGTGAACGAGTTTAACTCAACGGACTGGTCAGGGGAAGTTTCAAATTAATATGTTTCATAAGGGGATAAATCCGTCCACTTCACACCACTTTTTTACATTTCTGATATATATAAGTACAAACTACTTAACTATACAGATATGATAACGATTGAACCACTTTACCACATAACAGAAATTGAAGAGATGATAGGTATAAACAGATATAGTATCTATAAGAAGATTCGACAACATAAGTTCCCAGCAGGGGTAAAACTCAATGGTAAACGAATGTTCAAACCATCAGAGATTCAAGAATATTATTCAAACATTGGTGTAAAGATTGAATTCAGATAAACAGAACTGAATTACGTGTAACTCAAAAAATTCAATGTTGCATAAACTCAATCGGACTCGTTTAAATACCGAACCAAATTTTTCACCACAGAAACACCTTTTTAACACACTATAATGACTACCATTGAGAATTACCTAGACAAAACCGATTTAATCCTCTACAATAAGATTATACAATTGATATATAAGAAATGGGATGAAATGGATTCATCGACTTTGTCAGACCTTCTTGATAAACTTCGTGAACTTCACCAGAATCTAGATAATGTAATCCTACAAAAGAAACAACACGACCTCTTCAACAAGGAGTATTACAAATCTAATTTTGACAGAGGTAGTGTAAAAGAGAGTGTTGATTTTAAGAGTATATCATTATCAAAAATGATACCCCATTCACACAGGTTTAGAAGACAACTAGACAAAAGAGATTAGTGTGTCAAAATGATTGAAAGTATCTAACACATTCTTTGACAGAGTATCAAATTAAAAAGGTGGAATCGAGAGAAACCACCTTTATTTTAACCTTAACCACTAATATTATTATTTTATTTAATAATTAAAAAGGTAGTGGTTGTTGAACTCTTTCCACTCATTTCTGTTACCCCACCCACATTATCTTTTTTATTTAACCGAAGTGAGAAAAAGTCTCTACTTCCTTTTGAAACTGTGCAAGTCAGACTACCTTCTTGTGGATTTGAAAAACCATCCATGTACACACTTCTAATTAAACCCATTGATGGAATCCCGGTTTCAATTGTAACCCCAATTTCAGTAACGGTTATCTTTCCAAAAGTGTTTAAAGATTTGTAATCAATATTTGAATGTGTTAAAATCTTGATTTTGTAGGTTCCAACCAAACCACTTTTCTTCAAATCATCCTGAAATCTTTGTTCTGTAACCTTTTCCTTATCAAATTGTTCTTCTTCTCTTTTCTTACTTTCTAACTTCATTTCCATTATGGTTTTAGAAATAAAACTGAATTCAGACATACTTGTCTGATTAGTAATATTACTAAATAGAACTTCAACTTTTTTGTGACCTTTCCCCTTTTTAAACTCATTCATCACCTCTTGGAAATCTCCCTTTAATACTTCAATTCCATAAATTGATGTCATACCATAAGGTTTAATCACCCAATTAAGATTATTCTCTCCTTTGACTAAAAGATAGTTTCTATAATCCTTCCCCTCTAATTCTATGAAAGTTCCTTCAATTTTATTTGACTGATACGACAGTTTCAAAGTTTTTGAAGAATAATCGATAAATTCTTCAAAGTTTGACTCATTATAATACTGTTGTGAATATCCCCAAAATGAGGTTAGAGTAAAAAGAATGATAAGGTATTTTTTCATCGAAATTAAATTACTCGTTCAAGTTAAATGTTTATAATCAAAGACTACTACAATCCTTTCTCTTTCAACTTTTCTAACAACACTTTATAAGTAATTGAAAACTCCTTATCGTTGATTTCTTTACCTTTCTCAGTTATCAATTCTCGAAGAACTGGGGTAAACAAATCAACAAATCCATTTCTTACATTTTCAATCTTTGAATCCTTTAAACTTCTTAATCCCTTACCCACATTCTCATACCATTTAGGACAAACTAATTCCAAATCATCCAAAATCTGACTTCTTCGAGGTTTAAGATACACTGTTTTGGTTTTTGATAAATGAATAGACCGGTATTTAAGATTGATTTGTTTGTATTCAGTTTCAATCCTCTTTTTCATTTCAACTAACCTTCCATTTTGACCTTCTTCAACCTTTTTCCTTTTATGTACCCCTTCTGTGTAATAAACTACTATTTCATGTTGATTTTTTAAGTGTTCTAACCTTTCAAACAAGGGTTTTCCTTTCAACTTATAAACTCTAACTTTCTCCTTCCTCTCTTTTATACCTTTTTGAAGTTTCTGTAACATCTTCAAATCCCTCTCAATAGTATTATTCAGTTTATCTACATAAACTTTCAAACTCCTTAATTCCAACAACTCCTCTGTTTGAATTTTATTCAAACTTAAATATTCATCCTTTTCTAGGTATTGAATAACCAGACCCCATTTAGATTCATTTTTTTTCATATCACCTTAATTAAGCATAATACAATTTCACCTGAATTTAATTAGAACATTTTGTAATACAAATTCCTACAAAAACTATTTTATCAATTCTTGTAGGATAGGTTTTCGGATACCTTTACTAAGTAGTGTGAGGGAAAAGAAACTTAAATAATAACAATATGCAGAATGACAAATTAATAGTACTTGACTCGTTTGTAAAAGAGGTTAGTAAAGAATTAAATGTAAAGTTCTCATTTGATATTTCGACCTTTCAAAGAGGAATACAAAGGGGTAAAAAGTACAAAATTGAAAACTTCATTTCACCAATTTATCGAACAAAATCAAATGAATATGAACTTTCATTTATTCCCTATTCAACAGACTCAGTAGAATTGTGGAAAATTAATGTAAATGAAAGAGGTAAAGGAATTGGTTCTGAAATTATGAGTAGTATTCTAGATGTTTCAGACCGGACGGGAATAAAAGTCAAATTGGTTCCAGTCAATTATGATGAAGATGAAAATACTCCCAAAGATTACTTTACCAGATTAAGAAATTGGTATTCAGAAGGATTTGAATTCCAAAAACCAAAATTACCGTTTGACCAATATTTCACATACTACCCTTCGAAAACTGATTATAAAATGGTTGGATAATTAATTCAAAACGATAAAACAATTCCTACTTATTTCAAACCACAATTTACGTAGGATAGGAAAAATCAGATATTTACAATGTAGTTCGGGGTTGAACTACTCAAACAAAAAGGTAAGGATTTCCTTAAATCCACAATTAATATGGAAAAGTTAAAAAGATGTTTCCAGGAATTAGAAAATGAGTTGTTCAAATCTTATGACATTTTATCAAATGCTGGATTTGAAATCTTGATAGAAGATGGAAGTATGTTAGTCTTTCTCAAAGATTGTAATATTGAGATGAACATCGAAGAAGGAATAGTAATTAATTCAAATGAGAGTACGAATGAATTACAGAGAATAGCAAGAGTAACTGATATCGATTGGTGTATGGATTCAGAGGATGAAGAAGATTGGGATTCAGACGAAATTGGAGATTTACCATCAGAAGTAATCGTATATCTTGATGATGAAGAGGATGAAGATGAAATCGAAGAAATTATTTTAGATTTTCTTAGTGAGGAATATGGATTTCTCACAAACTGTTTTTCATATAAAATTGAATTCAAATAATTAAAATGACGAAGAAACCATTATATTTTTTAGGGACTTAAATATCGAAAAATGAAAAGAAAATACTCCCAAAAGAGGTACGATGGAACACCTTCTAAACGAAGGTTCTACGGATTCAACTTCTATATCCAATGTAATGAGAAACTATCCAAAACACATAGAAACCAACTTCTAAACGAATCAAAATCCTATCTTGGATTGATTTACAACTCATCCTCATTATCAACAGAGGACAAACAAAGAAGAGGTTTAGTGAGTGAATTGGATAGTTCCCTTACAGATTTAGAACTATTGAATATATGGAATCCAATCTATGAAGAGTTCGGATATATGATTCCAGAGTTTAGAGAGAAATGGGAATCAAAACAGATTCCAAAAGGTAAGATTCAAACAAAAGATTCAGAGTTTGAAAAAACGGAAAGTTTACTAAATGAGTTGAGATGTAGAATAATCCAACTTGAAATCCTGAATCGAAAAAGTAAGTTAGTTGAAGGGATGGGTTAGTCTTTGGACTTATACTTCATCATATAGTAAACATAATCCCATGAGGAGACCGACTGGTCTTCATTCTTTGATTCAAACGATTTCTTTCTTTGAATCTGTTTGTACTCATCGTACAACCTCTTTCTCTCCTTCTTTGAGAGTTTAGGTATTTGATTTAACATAAGTGATACTTTCTTACTTTGACTACTGTACTCGTAGAAACTCCTAATCTACCAGATATATCCCTTACGGATTTACCTTTCTCCAATAGGGATATTATCTTCTGGTTGGTTTCCTTTTGCAGGAACTCTTGACGATTCTCAACTGTACCTATCTTTCTACCTAACTTACCTCCATTGATAACGTACATCTTTCTCCCCATCTCTGTTCTCTCCAAAATGTTCTCTCTTTCTAATTCATAAAGAGAACTCATTACAGAGGTAATCAGATTCCAAATGGGATTCTTCTTCCCATCAATATGAGATTGAAGATTACCCATACCTTTCACAACCACATTCACACCATTATCTTCTAACCATTTCAAAGTGGTTAGGGTATCAACAGTATTTCTACCTAAACGAGATAGTTCTTCTACAACTAATTCAGAAACCTTACCTTCCAATACCAACTTCACTAACTCTTTACCTTTCTCTCTCTCATTGAAAGGAACTTTACCACTTACACCTTTATCAAAAAGAGTTAAGTCGTAAACATCCTTGTCCATTTTGAATCTCTCACCTTCTTGATTGATAGTTGATGTTCTGTTGTATTTGATTTTCATCCCCATAGTGTGCTGATTTATTTTTCAATATAAAATTAACACGATGCAGACAAAAAGTCAAGGTTCGAGGGGGATATGATGTATTAATTTTTATTACAAATTAAACTACAACGACTAAACAAACGGTTACCATAAAAAAAATACATCGATGATGATAATATCCAATTAATTTATTTGGACTAACTTAATGGGACTAATCTTTAACTACCAGATTGTGAAAACAAAACTTTCAACCCCGACCTTTATCATAGGATTAATACTCAGTTATTTAATCCTTGGTTGGTCAAACCATTTCATTTTAGTTAACGGAGTCCCACAGGTTAGATTATCTGAATCAATTGGATACTCTCTATTTCAAATATCTCATGTACTACTTTTCACGAGTATCTACCTGAGTAACAGAATTGAAAAATTCAACAAATTTCTACTAATCCCAATCATCATACAATTAATTGATTTAATACCCTTTGAATTACTCCAATCGGTAAAGTTCAGTTTGTTTAGTACCCTTTCAATAATCATCGGTTGGATTACAGTGATGATACATTCAAATGAAAATAATCAAAAGAGGATTGCAGGGTTAATACTTATAAGTGTGATATGTTTAATTGTGAGTTCTATACCAGTTTTTTTAGTTCTCACCTCACTAGATAATCCTAAGGGAGATATATTTCAATTTGGTGTTAAGGTCTTCGGATTGGACAACTTCACGTTGCATAGTGAAAAAGGTAACTTTTATCAATCTTTTTCTCTTACCATATATACAGTTTCAAGTATCTTAATAACAATTACAATGAATAGAAAAAATAACCACAAAATATGAGTGAGAATAATAACTACAAAATGCAAGGTTATTTGTTTCTAGGAGGGATAATCTATTTTTTATTTTTAATGATAACAACTTTCCTGGACGTTTTGGAAGATGTTAGGGTGTGGTCATTCTTAGGACTTCTAATTATATCTTCATTATGGTCAATATCCTCTGTACTTATAAATTTGTCAAAAGATGTTGAATCAGACCGAGTACAAAATAAAAGAAACATTATTCACCAGTATTTTTATCTAGTTCCTAAAAACATAGTATTATTCGTACTCTATTCCATCCCATTTCTCTTGATTTCAGGAGTATTTTTTTATGTGATTGACAGAACAAATTTTTATAGAACATTTTGTCTTCCGATTTTAGGGGGATTCATTGGTGAAATGATTTGGGGTTTTTTATTTTTCTTTATCTACTGTTACGTTATTTACTTGATATACAAACCAATTAATAGATTGTATTATAAATAAGCAAAATGTCAAATCACAAAATCTTAGAAATTACAAAATTGAGTATCGGTATATTATTACTAATATTTCCAATTCTAGGTGGTATTATATTCTTTTTAGAGGGTTTTTATGTAACACCAACCATTTTAGATTTCGATAATCTAACAGAAATTTATGACAAAGACACACCAGTGTTTTTAGGGTTGTGTGGGATTGGAGGAGCAATTTTACTCAATTCAGTAAAAATTAAAACAGAATAAATTACTTATTCAACATTAAAAGAATCCATTTCTACCGTTATCTATTAATCAGATAGTATCTACCTACTTTAAATATGAGTGAATATGATGATTTTGTAAAATGGACAGAAGAGAATACTTTTATTACTGTTGATACATATGAAGAGTTAAATAAATATGTAGATGAAGTGGGTATCATTAAATCACCATTAGAGATTAGAGGATTGCATATCACCAAACTCGTGGGTATTAAGAAGGTAACCCAACATTTTACATTGGGAGATACTGAAATTGAAGATTTGGGAGAATTGGAAGTAATAGAGGGAGATTTTAGAATTTGGAACATCAGAAACAAACTAAAATTAAATTCTTTAAATCCATTGAAAATCGTCAAAGGGAGTTTAAATCTTCGTTATACCAAATTAAAATCATTGGGTTGTCTAAATCACATTGGTGGGGATTTAAACCTTCGAGATACAATCATTACCGATTTAAGTTCTATTTTAAAAATTGGAGGTAATCTTCATTTACCTAAAAAAAATAAAACCATCATAGATATTTCACATATTGAAATTGGGGGTAAAGTAAAATATTGGAATGAATCTAAAAATGTACTTCCTGATAATCCATCAATTGACAACCTAACTAATTCAGAGATAGAAATTCCTCATTGGAAATTCCAATACATAATTAGTTGTGAACAAGTTCAATCGGAGAACGATGACATTCAAGGATTTTATGAATATTTCAAAAAATCATTTTTTGAAGGAAAATATATTGATGTTTGTGGTGAAACCAATTACCTCTTTACTCTTTTAATAGAATTAAGAGATTCATTAACAAAAGATGTAGATTATCCAACTTTAAAGAATTATTTCAAAATACTATCCGAAAAATATCCAGTATTAAAAACATACACTATCGATTGGTTAATTGAAAGAGTAGAAAAAAATGAAGAGTACGAGTATTTACAAGAATTACTATTGAGTGGATTCGAAGAGTATTTTAATCCCTATGATTTACCAAGATATTTTTATGTTCTGAACAAAACAAAGAACAATACTTTACATCCACATTTATTTTGGAAAATAATTTCAAATACTTCTTTAACGAATTATGGATTAGAGAACCTAAATGATATTAAGTATCATTTTGAATTGAGAGTATTAGAATCCCCAAAACATGAAATTATCTCTGAATTCAGAAACTATGTGAACCAATGGGAAACATTAAGTACAATTTCCAATATTGATGACAAGGAGATAAAAAAGGTTATTACGTTTTATGAACGTGAATTGAGAGAATCAGAAAATGATTTAAGAGTTAGCAGAGAACTACCTAAAATCGGTGAAGGATGGATATCAGAAACCGAACTATATTATCATATTAGAACTGAGTTCCCAAAATTAAACGTTATTCACCATGGTAGACCCAATTGGTTAGGAAGACAACATTTGGATATTTATATTGAAGATTACAATATAGGAATTGAATACCAAGGTAAACAACATTCACAATCTGTTGAATTTTTCGGAGGAGAAACCTCTTTTACAAAACAATTAATGTTAGATGAAAAGAAAAAAAGTATATGCAAACTGAATGATTGTGATTTAATTGAAGTGTTTCCTGATTATAATATTCAGAAAGTCATTGAACTTATTTCTGATATTCTAAAAACAAAAAAAATAACCCGTTAACCTATTCTACAAGGTTTAGAAAAAACATATTTTGTTTGAATTATCTTAATTTACTAAACTAAATTCCATTTTCACTAGTGTATTTTTTGAAAAATATAGGTGAATTGTATGAATTACATTATTATTCATTGTTGATATAATTATCATAAAAGTCTGATTTTGAAATTTAGGGTAAACTTTAAAAATCTCTTTTCTGAAATTACTATTTAATATATTCTCAGAATAAATTTTAGATAATGGAATTAGTATTTTTCTGTTATATCCTTCTGTCCCTTTTTCTAAATTTATATTCGAATAAATATCATCCATCATAAAGAGGTTTTGACGAATGAATATTTTGGTTTTATATAATCCTAACTGTTTTTTGTTAAACGTAGACTCAGTAAAATTTTCATTATACAATAGATTATAACCTTGATAATCTAAAAGATAAAAATCAGAGTTGATGTTTGAGATTAACTCAGGAACTACATCAAAATTCAAATAACTCTTTAAAGGTTTGAGACTATTATCACTGTGAACTATCGTGTTTTCAGTTGAAAATAACTTTGATTCCCCACAGGAGAACATCAATAATACAGAAAGTGAAAGTAATGTTTTAAAGAAGTATTTCATTCCCGAAAATTTTCATTTAGACCAATTTTGAAAACCACATATGTAATTTCTATTTCTTCAAACTAACTATTGAAACAAAATTTCTAAACTTTTCTCCCTCTGAAACTTCAACATCCATATCGTGGATGTACAAACGAATTTTCTTGATTGTCTTTTTCTTAAACACCTCCAAATCAGAAGGTGTTAAATTCATAAACACATTATTATCAAAACCATCACTGTAATCAACATCTACTTCTTCACTCGGTCTACTCCATTTTGACCCATCAGTAAATAATACATACACCCCTCTTCCTTTATAAATACCATTACTTTCAATACTAAATCGAAGATAATACCTGGTATTTCCCTTTTTGATATACTTAAAAATAGTCCCAACTGGTCCCAATAACGGACTATTGATTTTAACTTCTCCACTAAAATCATCCACTATACGTTCAATTTCTGAATCATAATAGGTGTCAAATCCTCCTTTACCAAATTCTGTTTGTAGGTAATGGTATTCCCTTACAGATGTATCATATACGTAATAGATTTTATCCTTACTCAACTTATCTGTTAACTTAAAGATTTTTGAAGAACCATTGTCTTGTTCATCTTTGAAATCCAACACACTATCTATTACAAATACTTTATTCTTATACTTTGATATATCTGTTACGAGTTTTTCATAATCATCTACATTTTTGGGTAGGGTTGAAAACACCTTAGTCTCCAAATGTGACCCTCCTCTTTCTAAATCTAATTTGACATTCAACCCTCTATAATTTTTGTACTTATCTCCGAAGAAATAATTACCATAGGTTTGACTAAACGAGAGATTATACCCGAATAACAATACAAAAATTAATAATACTCTGAAAATATATTTAATTTCTACCATCACGAATAATCAAAAATTCTGGATAACTGTTCGAAAGAAGAATATCTTTTTTTAGTTGATTAAAATACTTCTTCTCATCAGTTTTATAATCCCAAAAAGAAATTATGGTTGGGAGAAAACTCAACCAAGAAAACCCAAATAAAAGTCCACCCAATAAAAATGGTATTACATGCAAATCTCTTAGAAAATTGACATCAGATATTTTGTACATTATTTTAAGTACAAAACTTGATAAAAAAGTATAAAAGATAAATTTCAACAACCCTATTTCATTTTCAAATGTCTCTTTGTAATTAAATTTTGGTGTTATTGAAATCCTATCATTATTTCTCAATATTCGTTTATAACCATAATAATCGTGAACATCTAGTTCATCAGGTTTTCTGAAATTAAATTTCTTGTATGGGACTTTATGAATCATTATTAATTAATAATAAAATGGATGAACATATTAGTTCTTATAACAACCACAACTCTTCAACTGATAATCAAGATAATCCATCAATTTAAGATTATTTACCCCAGTCTTTTCATAATGACGAGTACTGTTATCAGAAGAAACATCAAACTCTTCTTGCAATCCTTTACATTCTTTATTCTTAACCAAACTATCTATTCTTACCTTAACGATAGGGTCATATGATTCCCATTGAACTGTTGGGATAGTTTCCACCTCTTCTTTTCGAGTTGAATAGAAATAAACTCCAATGAGTACGAAAACAAATAAAAAGAAAAACACAGATTGAGGGTTATTTTTCTTTTCAACTTCGGGGACTTGTTCTTTATTTTCCATATAATTATTTTCAAACTTTTAAGAAATACAAGGTACAAAATTGGAGGTAATCACCTAAAAAAATTTATTTAACGTAAAGGAAAATATATTCCTATAACCCATACTCTCTCAACAAATCATTAACATGTTCCAAATAAACCAACTCAGGAAGAACACCTTTATCTCTCATCGTTTTCAATCTATCCAATTTTGATTCTAAGGAATCATCTTGGGATTTCTCAACAACTACTTCATCAACATTTTTATCAACTTTGGGGTTGATGAAATCAAACACCTCTTTTAGTCCTTTCTCATCTTGACCAACATACCTTTTTGTCATATTTAATGAAGTATGACCCATTTGAGAAGAAACAGAGAACGGGTCAACTCCCATTTGAGAAACTATGGTTGCATGTGATTTCCTTGCAACGTGGAAAGACAAAACAGATGATAATGGAACCTTATCTGTAACTACGACCTTCCCACTCATTCTAACAACTTCCACCATATTATTCAACTCCACAATACCAGCAATTTCTTTGAGGTGTTTATTAACCTTGGTATTATAATTATCTCTTGATTTTTCATTGTTCAAACAATTCAAAGGAAAGAGAAATTGTAAGTAACTTTTACCCTTCGAGTATTTCTGAAAAATCAATTTTGAAAGACTATTCTCAACAATTTTAACTTGACCAGAAGTTTTTTTCTGAAAGAGTTTGAACTTATTTGTTTGAAAATCAAAATCATCAACCTTAATTCTAACAACGTCACTCCATCTAAGTCCGGTACTAACAGAAAACAAAAACATATCTTTAATTACTTCATATAAGGTATAATAACGATAAGTTCCAGTGGACTCGTCACCCAACCTCTTACTTCCACTCTTTCTACCTGATTTATCGTTCAAACTTTCTTTCAATGTTCTTCTTAACTCTTCCTTAATTAAATAGGATGTATTCTTAAAACCTGAATAATGTTTCAAATAAATAGGTCTACCATCAGGAGTGGTTAATGTCGTATCGAAATCAAATTCCTTAAAAAGAAACAAATTCTTAACAATTTCAGAATCGATAAATAGTGGGGTATTATACTTTGTATTGAGGGAAACCTTATAGTCCATCTCCAAATTCAAATTATATCCTTTCCGTTTTACCCAATTAAAAAATTGTTTCAGTTGTTTAATGAACTTCTCTATCGTTGCATTTGCATATTTTTTTACATCAATTAGGTATAGTTGTAATTTCCTAAACACATCTTCATCCAAATCTCTTAAATCAACTGAACTCCCATAAATAGTCTCAAAAAAATCACAAAGTACCCCAACTCGATATTTCAAAAAACGGGGATATCTACTTTGGGAGTTCAATTCCGTCAATTCCTTCAAATATGATTCTAAACCAAATAATACCAAATAATTATCTTTGAAGTAGTTCAATTTACTCCTCCTAATTGTCTCCCCTTTAATTCTTTTGATTGCATTCCGAACAGAAGTAACGTCTGGTTCCAGTTTATTAAACTTCAAACTAAATATCTCCTTTTTTACATCCTCCTTATAAAGTCTCAATACCTCATTTTTTTGCAAGTAATCTAAATCCGACTTTTTAATTGGATGAGAAGATTTACCATCACCAAAATCCTTATTCAAACACTTGATAGAGGGAGACAATTCAATTCTTTGAGACTTGAAATTATATATCAATACTACATAACTATTACCCCCGACCTTCTTTAATTTATAATATGGTTCCATAAGTTTGAAATAATAATACTCAAACCTAATAAAATAAAGGGGAAAAATGTCTATGATTTAGGGGAAAATTTCCCGAATTCAGTATTTTATACTGCAAAATAAAAAATACAATTAACTATAAATCAACTACTTAATTAGTATACAATTGAATAAATAACAAAAAATCGATTCCTTCCGGGGCTACTCCATTAAAAAAGGACATTTCTAAAGAGGTGTCCTTTTTTTGTTTTTAAAAGGCTAAATTACAAGAAATAACCACTAATAACTCGTGAATTCAAGCCTCCATGTGCTCAAGCACACATACCACCGTTTTTTAGACGAAGCAGGTGACACAACCTTTTTTGGGAAGAATAAAACACCTATTTTGGGTACCCATGGAGTGTCAAATTATTTCATACTTGGAATGCTTACGCTTCATGAACCTTTGGAAATAGTTCGCGAAAAAATACTTGCGCTACAACAAGCGATTATTGTGGACCCCTACTTTGACCAAATTCCTAGTATTCGAAAAAAAGAGAATTTATCAGGTTATTTCTTGCATGCCAAAGATGATATTCCTGAAGTTAGAAAAATGGCATTTGAAATGATTAAATCCTACCAGTTCGATTTATAGACATAAAAAATGCCCATCAACACACTAAGAAGGATACCCTTCAACGGCATGGAGCCGACCTTCATGTGAAACAGGCGATGTAAATCTACACATTAAATTTGTTTAAATAAGCTAAGGCATTGTTAATAAATGTAATGTTCTCCTGTAAATTTCATTACATTGCTCTCCACAAACCTAAGAGAACATGAATCAGATCGACGCTAACTGGGTAGCCGCCCACACAAAACACCGCCTACAAAAAGGACACAAGAAAACTTTCGGACACGTGCTAGTCATCGCGGGAAGTCCTGGTAAAGTAGGATCCGGAATTCTTAGTGCACGCGCTGCGCTGCATGCGGGTTGTGGTCTAGTGACAGCGATGATTCCATCAGAGGGTGTATCCGCTTTATTAGCGGGGAGTCCAGAAATCATGTATACTTCTGCTAGTCTGAGCGAACTAGATTTGAGTAGTTTTGACGCAATTGCCATCGGACCGGGAATCGGATTTTCAGATGAAGCGGTGAACAATGTTCGTTATTTATTAGAGACCTATGTGGGTCCTTTAGTGATTGATGCGGATGCGCTGAGTATTTTAGGATTGAACACTGACTTATTAAATCTGTTGAATGAACGTCATATTTTAACGCCGCATATTGGGGAGTTTGCTCGAATTCAAAAATTCTCAGGCAACAGCGAGCAGCAGAGTTTTGCATTTGCACACGCTCACAACACGAACCTCATCTTAAAATCCTCCCCTACCTTGGTTTCTTTGCCATCGGGCCAGCAATTCGTAAACACAACGGGAAACGACGGAATGGCGACTGCCGGTTCCGGCGATGTATTAACGGGAATCACGGTTGCTCTTTGCGCACAAGGTTATGAGAATGCGGATGCGGCTTGTTTAGCGGTCTATGTGCATGGATTAGCGGCGGATATCGCAGTAGAATCGCAATCAAAATCCAGTTTAGTGGCTTCAGATATTATTGCGAATCTGGGAAGAATTCGACTCCTTGACTAAGCCGCGTAGCGGCGACTAAGACGAAGTCGACTAAGACGAAGTCGACTAAGTCACGAAGTGACGACTAAGCGACGCAGTCGCGACTACTTGTAGATATCCCGAAAGTAAACCACCTCGCCTTTATCGTCGAAGTCTACTAACGAATACCAGATCACAAGGATGTAATTTTCTCTTGCTTTTAAGGCCAAAGGTTTGGGGTTTTTAATGTGATGATTGAATTTTACGGTGTCCAGGGCGATGTGGTTTTCGGCTAAAAGTAATCTTGCGAGATCTTTGGGCTTTTCTAAACGGATGCAGCCATGGCTAAAGAAGCGATCTGGCGCGGCAAATAATTTCTTGGTGTCCGTGTCGTGTAAATAAAGGCTGAAGGGGTTGTTGAAATGAAATTTCAAGGCGCCGAGGGCGTTATTTTCCCCGCTGTTTTGGCGTAAAATATAAGGAAAATTAGATGTACTCAGGCGAGTCCAGTTGATAGCATGATGATCAACAAGCTGGTATTTCGTATTTAAAACGCGAATCTGGTTGTCCTCTAAAAACTGGTGATTCTTCTTAATCTTAGGAAGCAACTCGACAGTCGCCATCCTGCGCGTAATAAACCAATACGGATTAATAGTCAATTCGTCGATTTTACTCAGTAAAGTTCGGGTTTGATTTTCCTTTTTCCCCACGATTACCTTCATCTGCAACGCAGTTTCAGCCCCATGAAAAACGCGTAAAGTAGCAGACGGAATATTCACCAAAATCACCTTCCGATCCTTGCGCAGGGCATCAAGCCAGGTGTAATTTTGAGCGGCTTTTTTGAGAAGAACCCGTTTTGCAACGTCTTTTTCCAACGCAAGCAATGCCTGAATTTTGCGCACTTCGGATCCCGCATCGACGGAATCAAGCGTTAATGAAATGCCTTTATACTGGAAATTAGGTTCCTGGGAATAAACAATAAAAGGAAGCAAAAAGAAGAGGACGATAAATCGCATTCTCTAATTTAGTCAATTAAAACCAGATGATGTTTCCCTATTTTTAATCGAAGACCTGGGCGACCATCGATCATTTTCGGTTTCACGATTTCGCCGTTTAAAACCCAGCGTTTGTATGTTCCGGTTTTGGGACTAAAATAGATCGTCCAGTTTTTCCTCTGCTGTAGAATATAGGTCGATTTATTTGCTTTACGCTCGTAAGAAACGGCTACTGAATTATCGCCTATTTTCACCTGTTTAATCGACCCTGAGCTTAAAGAATCCGGCCAGGATGGCTGTAAATGAATCTCTTTTTTATAGGCCAAAGGCTGCAATCCGAAAAACTGCTGAATCACCGGCACCTCAAAAGCGAAACTATTCCAGGCCTGCGTCATCATCCCATAATCCGGTGAAACTTCGTAAATGGAACCCGGAAGTGCAAAAGAAAAAGTGCGCAACATCCGTTGAACCAGATCGTATGCTTCGTTAGGGTGTCCATACTTGTTTTCTGAAATAGCTTGAACTCCGGTGGGCAAGGTCATAACGGTTCCAGTGTAGGTGAATTCGGACTTGCCTACTTTCGCAGCATAGGATTCTGCTTTCTCTGAATTCGAAGAGCGATCAATTCCTGTCACATACATCCCAAATTTATTGCGGAACTTTTCTGCTGTTTTCAAGGCTTGAGAAGCTTTTTCAGAATCTGCCAAGCCCGTTTCCATGGGCGTATTCACCACCCAATTATGGTGCAAGACAAAGCCGCGTTTCGACGTGTCTGGATCCGCCGCTATTTTCTTTTCTAAAGCCTGTAATTCCTCGACGGCCCAGTCATTTTTCAATCCTTTGGCCCGCTCGATCGCCTCTTTCGTTAAGGTCAAGGCCTGCGCTTTTGTGCCTCTGAAATCTGCAAAGGAATTCGCAGAGGGAACCCAGAAATCGCTATTGATTTTCGATCGAATGGCTTCGTAATTTGCTGCATATTGACGTGCTAGGTCAGCTCGACCTAATTCAGAGGCCATCTTCGATGCATCTAAAAAGGCCTTCGCACTGTAAGCCGCTACATCGATCATCTCCGAATCTAAGCCTTGAATTTCCATCATTCCGTTTCCATCCGGAATCAAATTATGGTCTTTGTCCTGCTGCATTAGCCATTCAAGGCCTTTTTCAACCAGGGGAAAATATTTCTCTAAAAATGCCTGATCACCCGTCCAACAATACACCTTGTAAATTAAAGAGGCAAACTGGGGTGTTTCATTCACGTTACCCGGATTAAAGACGGATCCATTCGAACTTACTTCGTGGACGATTCTGCCGTTTCCGTTGGTCTTTTCAGAAAGTTTCGCGATCAGATCGATGGTACTGTAGGCGACGTCTTTTCGGCCAGAGGAGATCAATCCCTGTAACGAATAGGTCATATCACCGCCAAAAAACCAAGGGTAATCGGGCATCCCCGCCGTGATTCCACGACCGATTCCATCCACGTCGTTGATTAACCAATCCGCATTATACTTTAACCAACGCATTGCTTGGGTTAATGTAGGATCAGAAAGTTGGATTTCAGATTGCAAGGCTAATTTTTCGTACCGCTCCTTTTTTGCTTGTGCATACACGAAACCATTGGCTAAAACATCCGAATTGGTTCCGATTGCCACTTCTTTACTGACGGAGGATCCGCTGAATACAAAGGAAATCGACTGCTGACTATGCGCTGGAATCTGTAAGGCGTAAGATGTTCGTGCCAAAGCCGTGTATTGTTTCTTCCCTCCTTCCATTACATTGGAAATGGATTTTTGTGAAGCGCCCATGACGGCGAACCAAGAGTTCTTTGCGTCTTTGGCCAACACCTGATTATTTTCATAAATCAGCTGATCCGCCCCATCTTCCATCCCCGTTCTCTCTCCTAACCAAACTGGACGAAGATTCGAAATCGCTTCTATCGAAAACTGAATCTCTTGTGTCTCATTCGTCTTATTCTCCAACACATATTCCACGTAAACGGCCGCTTTCCCATCTGGCACAAACTGAAATCTTCTGACTTGGATGTCAGCACCCTCATAAAGATGTTCATTCGCGAACGGATGATTCACGAATTGGCTCGCACGATCTAAAACGATACGCTTTCCGCCCAAGGTATAGGAAGCTGTGAATCCATCCCATAATTTTATCGGATGCGCCCAGATTCCTCCCATTTCATCTTTCACGTGCCAGCCCAGCGGAGGAAAAGTACCATCCTGGTGACCCACGAGATACAATTTATCCCCAGCGGTTACGAAAAGGGTATGTAAAAACTCCGCTTTCCCCTTGATGGCCTCCGTAGATTGAATAAGGGGTGCGATGGATTTTTGGGCGAAAGCCGCAAAAGAGCCTAATAAAAGTAGGTACTTCATTATAAAAACGGCTTAGGATGCACCTCTTCGTGCCCTGTATGATCCTGATAAAATTGTGCGATGCGCAACAAAGTCCCTTCATCGTATAACTTCCCGACGAATGAAATACCGGTTGGTAAACCGCTTTTCGCATCCAATCCCGTAGGTACACAAACCACCGGATGGCCTGTTAAATTAGTGATCGCTGATTGATTTCCGCCTCCGCGTGATGGGCAAATAATGGCATCAAATTGCGAAACAACCTTGTTCACTTCTTGCATTAACAGGTAGCGATGGCGTTGCGCATTGATATATTCGACAGCTGGCACGAAACGAGCGGTTCTGAATTGATTAGGCCAGTCGTATTTGGTTTGGCGTGTCAGTTGATCATCGATGTTTTTACGCGTCATTTCATCGAATTGTGCGGCACATTCAGCACCGATGACCACATCCATGATGTTAAACGTATAAACTTTTTCGTCTGGAAATTCGACTGGAATTAATTCTACTCCCTGCTTTTTCAAGTCCACTAACACCTTCCATTCGCTGCGGGTGGTGTCTTTGATTTTGTCAAAATAATTCTTCGCATAACCTATCTTCATTCCTTTAATGGGACGATTCGCTTGGTAATTAAAAGGCATATTCACCGCTGCCAAATCCTTGCCATCCGTTCCGTGCAAATAGTTAAATACGATGGCGGCGTCATTAGCCGAACGACAAATCGGACCTACTTTGTCCAAGGAATAACTCAAAGCCATCGCCCCCGAGCGGGAAATACTACCGAAGGTAGGACGCAAACCTGTCGCACCACAAGTGGTGGAAGGGGAAACAATACTTCCCCAGGTCTCCGTACCGATCGCGAATGGAACTAAACCAGCTACCGTAGCGGATGCAGAACCTGCAGAAGAACCGGACGATCCGTAATTCAAATTCCAAGGGTTTTTAGTTCTTCCTCCGTACCAATAATCCCCCATGGCTAGGGCACCTAGGGTAAATTTAGCGACCAAAACAGCGCCTGATTCCTTCAATTTCGAGTAAACATAAGCATCTTCGTCGATGGTCTGATCCTTGTAAGGAGCCGCACCCCAAGTCGTCTTCGTTCCTTTCACCGCAAATAAATCCTTCAATCCATAAGGAATTCCGTGTAATAAACCCCGGTATTTTCCTGCCGCTATTTCCTTGTCCGCTTGACGCGCTTGAGCAAAGGCCAGGTCCTCTTGAAGACTGATAACACATTGCAAAGTCTCGCCATGCTTTTTGATTCGCTCGATGAAAAATTGCGTCAATTCGACCGAGGTGATTTGCTTTGTCTTTAGTAGCTGCGCGAGTTGATCGATGGAGTAAAAGGCTAACTCATTCCGGTTTTTCGGAAGCGTGGCTTTAACCGCAGGCCATACAACCGGACGCTGCGTTTGATCGAATTTCATGCCCGGAAGTTTTGGGTTTTGCCAAAGACTCAAAGGCACATTATTGTTCAACGATAGCGCGTGCATCGCCTTGTAATTTGCTAGATTATCCACGACATCAGAATAGAGCGTATCTAATTCTTGGGTAGTGAATTGAATGTCAAACAAGTTTGCGGCTCCAGAAAGATCCGATTTCGTTTGTGCAAAAAGTGGGCTAGCGAATAGCAGCAAGAAGGCGATTTTTTTCATGTTATTGTACAACAAGTTTAGCTTTGCTATTGTTTAATTGAATGAAATACAAGCCCTTAGGAATGCTTTGGGTAGATACGGTGGTGGAATTCATGCCCTTCGTTTGAGGCAAGGTTTTCTGCAACACTTCGCGACCCGCAACATCTAAAACACGCAAAGTTGTTTCGGTTGCCATCTCAGCTTCCCAATCTAGCTGAACCACATCCT
>JBJTMY010000047.1:0-5915 GCA_046073825.1 Bacteroidota bacterium | reverse complement strand
ATTGTACGAATATTCAGTAATTGTTTTTTGATTATCACCTTCTACCACAAATCGCATCAACAAACCTTTATCGTTGTATTCATACAATTGCGTTTTACTTTGCGATTCATCTGAATGATGATCAATTACCTTCTTCACCACATCCTTCTTATCATTATACGCATAATACTCCGTCATTTCTTTTTCACCATCAGCATCGAAGTAGACAATCGTTATGGGAAGATTATTTTCATCGTAACTATAATCGGTCCTTTCACCAACTTCTTCTCCATAAAACTTCGTCACAGTAGTTAAAAGTTCATTTTCATTTCTATCGTAATTAAATCGCTCTACAACATCATCTAATGGCATTTCCACCGTATGAGTAGCCAATGAACCTTGCTTGTTTAACGTATATGAATGTCGCTCTTCCAATTCACCTTCAACATTAAATTGTGAATCGACTAAAACATTTCCTTTATCGTCGTATTCAATTTCCTGCAATAAAAATTCATTCTCTGGAGTTGTGTTTCCTGATAGTGCAGAAGGAATAACTGCTCCGTATTTAGTTAGTTTTTTAATAGCCACGTTAATTATTATTTATTTTTTTATAAATGCTGATTCATAGCAAGTAATCCAATCTTGCGGACTCATTTTTGAGCAAAGATTTGCGATTAAATCAAAAGGAATCATTTCCATTTTTTTAAAACGGATACAACTTTTGCCTATATCAAGCTTTCCTAAATTTTCAGACTTATACGAATCTGTAAACCACTTTAGCAAATCAGGTTTTGCATAAATACCCATGTGATAAATGGCAACAAAATTTTTCTGAGATGCAATACTGATAAAAGGAAGCTGTTGATCAGGATTACAATGATAACCTTTCGGATAGAGTCTAAAAGGAACAACAAAAGTAATCATACCATAAGCCATGGTCGCTTCAAATCCTTTAGGCAATGATTTTTTAATTGTTTTAAACAACTTATTCATTGCTTCAACTCTTTCAGCAGGAAGAGAATGGATATAATCCGTAATAGATTTCGTATCGACTTGCATAATTAACTGCGAAGTTAATACATACTACCTAACCAATGAAACGCGACCAGTGTATTTATGATGTTCATTATCATCACCTGTTACATCAAACAAATAAACATAAACATCCTCTGGACATTTTTCACCTTTATTCCAGAAAGTACCATCCCAAGGATTTTCTAAGTTATCAGAGATATAAATTTTTTCTCCCCAGCGATTAAAAATCACGAACGAAGCCGTTTTAATACCTACACCATATCCCGTAAATCCATCGTTTTTCAAATCGTTATTAGGTGAAAATGCATTAGGACACCAAAACGTAAAACTTCCAACAATGTGTACATATTCATAAGCCGTATCTCTACATTGGTGACTGGAAGATGCTATTAATCGAATTTCATATACACCGGTATCGCCATATACATGTGTTGGGCTAAAATCAGCAGAAGTACCATTATCACCGAAATTCCAATCGTAATAATTAGCGCCTATACTCTGATTATAGAAATTAATTGAGGCGGTAATTAATTGCGTTTCTTTCGGATCAGGAGTAAACTTAGCAATAGGTTGTGAATAAACCGTTACCACATTATTGTTGGTTACAGAAGCCGAGCATCCATATTGATTCGTTACGGAAAGTGTCACATTGTAAGCACCAGCGGCCGTGTACTGATGTGAAGGATTCATTACGGTTGAAGAGGTATTATCTCCAAATTTCCATTGATAAGAAAAACCAGGACCGCTCGCAGAGGTCAAGTTAAATGTAGCATTAACAGGACTACAACCTTGAATACTTCCAGGAGTAAATGCAGGAGAAGGAAGAGGATTTACAACGATAAAAACTGTTTGCTGTGCTGCAGGTGTTGTACATCCATCACTAACGGTTACCATATACGAACCAGACTGAACAGGAGCTACTATTTGTGAATTATTACTAAACCCATTACTCCATGAATATGCATAAGGTCCGCCATTACCCCCCGAAGCCGCTGCAACTACTAATGAACTTTGTCCTATACAAATCGTATCATTATTCGCACTAAGATTTAATTGAAGAGGCGGATGAACATTTACCATCAAATTATTTACGGAAGCTGTGCAACCATTATTATCAGTAATAGTCACTGAATAATTTGTACTAATACTTGGCGAAACAATTATTGAAGAGGTGGTTTGCTGATTACTCCACAAGTATGAATAAGCAGGACTTCCACCACTCACTAAAATTGAAAGTGTTTGTGATTGTCCAATACATAAAGTACTTGGAGTAGATGCATTCACAACAATTTTTGGTGGTTGATTAATTAGCTTAGTTAATGCATGAGTACAGCCGTTTGCATCGGTAATTACTGCAGAATAAGAACCCGCAGGAAGATTATTTATATTAAATCCGGTGTTTGCTGACGACCATGTAATTTGATAATTAGGAGTACCGCCATTTATATTCACTTGAATAGAGCCATTAGCCATTCCATAACAACTTGCATCTGTATTAGTCACGATTGAACTAAGTGCATTCGGTTCATTAACTGACCATGTAGAAAGATTTGTACATCCATTTGCATCATTAACGGTAACAGTGTAATTACCTGAATGCAATCCTGTGTTCGCAGAATTTGTTGAGCCATTCGACCAATTATATGAATAAGGACTTACTCCACCATTTACATTCAATGTAATAATACCATCATTACTATTATAACACTTAGCATCCATTATGTTCGCATTTGTTAAAATAGGAGTTGGTTGTGCAATGTTAAACAAATGATTTGTAGTACAACCATTAGCATCTGTTATTACTACCGTATAATTTCCTGCAGATAAATTACCAGCGAAATTATTTGCATTCAAAGTAGGATTCCAATTATAAATATAAGGCAAAACTCCACCATTTACGGAAAAAGAAGCAACGCCATCAGACAAACCATTGCATGAAACATTTTGCGAATTGATATTTGAAATCACAAGTGCGGTTGGTTGCGTAATTGCTGTATTAGTTGAAACAGTACATCCATTCGCATCTGTCGCAGTAACTGTGTAGGTTGCAGCAGTTAAATTATTTATCGTTGCAGTTGTCGCTCCTGTGTTCCATAAATAAGTATATCCTGATGTGCCATTCGAAGCTAACGCAGTAACTATTCCAGAATTACCTCCATTACATAATACATTTGTTGTGCTTGGTATTGCAATAGCTAATTGTGTAGGTTGGGCAATCGTTGTATTGGTTGAAACTGTGCACCCATTGGCATCTGTTACGGTAACAGTGTATGTCCCTGCCGTTAGATTGTTTATAACAGCACTTGTTGAACCATTGCTCCATAAGTAAGTATAGTTCGCAGTCCCGTTGGATGCTTGCGCGGTTGCACTTCCATTATTGCCTCCATAACATAATACGTTCGAAGTTGATGGAATCGAAAGTGTTAATTGTGTAGGCTGAGTAATGGTTGTATTGATTGAAACAGTACAACCATTTGCATCCGTTGCCGTCACCGTATAGTTACCCGCAACAATATTATTAATTGTGGCAGTGGTTGATCCATTACTCCATAAATATGAATAACCTAATGTGCCATTCGATGCTAACGCTGTTGCACTTCCTGTATTACCTCCATTACATAACACATTTGTTGTATTTGGAATTGCAATCGTTAATTGTGTCGGCTGTGTAATTAATGTATTTGTCGATACAGTACATCCATTTGCATCCGTAGCAGTTACAGTATAAGTTCCAGCAATTAAATTATTGGCTGTTGCAGTTGTGGTTCCATTACTCCATAGATAAGTATAGTTTGCAGTTCCATTGGATGCTAATACAGCTGCACTTCCTGAAGCACCTCCATTACATAAAACATTTGTTGAACTTGGAATGGCAATCGTTAATTGCGTAGGCTGCGTAATTATTGTATTGGTTGAAACTGTACATCCATTCGCATCCGTTGCAGTAACCGTGTAGGTTGCAGCAATTAAATTATTTATCGTTGCAGTTATAGCTCCTGTATTCCATAAATAAGCATATCCTGATGTTCCGTTCGATGCACTTGCTGTTGCTGATCCTGTATTTCCTCCATTACATAAAACGTTTGTTGTACTTGGAATTGAAATCGTTAATTGCAATGGTTGAGTAATTACAACTGAGGTTGATGATGAACATCCATTCACATCCGTTACATTCACCGAATAATTTCCAGCAGACAAATTTGATGCAATCGAATTATTTCCACCTGTAGGTAACCAGGTATAAGTAAACGGACCTGTACCTGCTGAAACGTTCACCTGTGCGCTACCGTTAGTCCCTCCGAAACAACTTACATTACTACTATTTGCTATAGATACCGTTGGACCACCAATGCTACCAACGTTTAAATTGGTTGATGTACTACAACCATTATTATCTGTTACGGTTATTGTGTAAACTCCAGTTGTAACATTGTTTATGCTCGAAGTGGTTTGGCCACTCGACCAACTATAATTATATCCGCCTACTCCTCCAGACACATTCACACTTGCACTTCCATTCGCTTGTCCGCAATTTGCCTGCGTACTTGTTGGCTGAATGTTGATTGCAGCTGGCTGTGTAATCAAAACAGATGTTGAGGATAAACAACCATTCGCATCCACTACATTCACGGAATAATTACCTGCTGTTAAGTTTATAGCAGTTGCATTGTTACCACCTGTTGGACTCCACGCATACGTATAAGGACCAACACCTGCATTTACATTCACCTGTGCACTACCGTTAGCACCTCCAAAACAACTCACATTGGAACTATTAGCAATCGCGACTGTTGGGCCTCCTATTGTACCCACATTAACAATTGAAGAAGCAGTACATCCGTTAGCATCTATAACAGTTACGGTATAACTACCAGCTAAAATATTACTAATTGAAGAAGTTGATTGTCCTACAGACCATTGATAATTATAGCCTGCACTACCACCAGAGGCTACTACACTAGCACCACCATTTGATTGTCCACAAGAAGCGGAACTAGTAGCAGTTTGAATAGATAATGATGACGGCTCAGTAATCAAAATTGTTGTTGAAGAAGTACACCCATTTGCATCTGCAACTATAACTGTATAATTTGCTGCGGACAAATTAGTCGCACTATTTCCTGTACCACCTGACGGCAACCAATTGTAAGTATATGGAGCAGTACCTGCGCTGACATTCACTTGTGCTGCACCCGTGGCATCGCCAAAGCATCCAACATTACTATAACTTGAAATAGCAACCGCAGGACCTCCAACATTTCCGACATTGATTGTTACCGAAGCTGTACATGCATTTGCATCCGTCGCTGTAACAGTATAAAAACCTGTTGCTAAATTATTAATTGTGGCTGTTGATTGTCCATTAGACCACTGGTAAGAATAGCTACTAATCCCACCTGAAACATTAATTCCCGCACTCCCATTTGATAGACTACAAGTGGAAGCATTACTAGAAGTTTGTAAGTTTAAAACTGAAGGTTCAGAAATCACTGTTGATGTGGAAGTCGAACATCCATTTGCATCCGTAGCGGTGATAGTATAGACTCCAGCAATTAAATTATTTGTTGTTGCAGATGTTGATCCATTACTCCATAGATAAGTATAGTTTGCAGTTCCGTTGGATGCTAATGCAGTTGCACTTCCTGAAGCACCGCCATTACATAAAACATTTGTTGAATTTGGAATGGCAATCGTTAATTGCGTAGGCTGCGTAATTATTGTATTGATAGAAACTGTACATCCATTCGCATCCGTTGCTGTAACCGTGTAGGTTGCAGCAGTTAAATTATTTATCGTTGCAGTAGTTGCTCCTGTATTCCACAAATAAGCATATCCTGATGTTCCGTTCGATGCACTTGCTGTTGCTGATCCTGTATTTCCTCCATTACATAAAACGTTTG
>JBJTMY010000046.1:0-3006 GCA_046073825.1 Bacteroidota bacterium | reverse complement strand
ATATTTGTTACTCAAAATACGACAGGGCTAAATGAAATCAATAACGAAACTAAATCCGTTTATCTAAAATCAATAGATATGCTTGGTCGAGAAACAGATCCTAACTTACCCGGTTTCAGAATTGATTTGTATAGCGATGGTAAAACAAAAAAGGTGTTTAGAGGGGAGTGATGTTTTATTAAATCACTTTTAAAATTAAAGGATCCCTTTTTAAAAAATCCCTCTACGCCATTACCGTATTTACAATCGACTGAAATATTTTCTTACCGTCTGTGTTGCCTAAGCTGTTTTCAGAAGCTCTTTCAGGATGTGGCATCATGCCAAATACGTTTCTTCCTTTGTTGCAAATGCCGGCAATGTTTTCTAAAGCACCATTCGGATTACTCTCTGGCGTAACATTACCATTCGCATCGCAATATCTGAATAAAATCTGGTTGTTGTCTTTTAACGATTGTAAAGTAGTTGCATCGCAATAGTAGTTTCCTTCGCCGTGCGCAATAGGAACCACCGCATGCTCACCAATTCTAAATTTCGAAGTGATGATGGACTCATCGGTTTCACAACGTATGTTTACATTCTTACAAATAAACTGATGATTGGTATTGTGCAATAAAGCACCCGGTAATAATTTCGATTCCGTTAAAATCTGAAACCCATTGCAAATTCCGAAAACAAATCCACCTTTATCAGCAAACTCCATTACTTCTTGCATAATAGGCGATAGGCGCGCAATCGCTCCCGAACGTAAGTAATCGCCGTATGAAAATCCGCCAGGCAATAAAACAAAATCACAGCCTTGCAACGAATGATCTTTATGCCATAACTCTACAACTTCTTGTTTCATCACATCACGAACAACGTGAATTAAATCTTGATCACAATTAGAGCCTGGGAAGATAACAACACCGAATTTCATAGGATTTATTTTTTTACAAAAGTAGTGATTCACATTTAGGATTTAATCTAACCCTATAAATTAAGTTTTAAACTGCTGTGAATAAAAACAAAACTGGGCGCGAAGGTGTCGCATCGTTTACGAATGGAGCCGTCTGTAAATTCAGCAGGTAAAGTCCATCAGCAACCTCTTCTTTCACGTAAATAAACTCCGTAATCGTAGCGTCTTTACGAGGAGCCTCCGGGTAATTCCAAAAGGCATGATGCGCTAATAATTTACCTTCATCTTGCTCCTTATCTACGGATGGTCCATCAATCAGCAAATGTTTTATATTCTTATTTCGTATTAGAAGTGCTGCTTCGTGATGCAGGTAAGCAGGGTTGGTATTCGAGTAATTTTTTGTGAGCTTTTCGGGGCTGTTTGGTAAGGTGCGAATAATAATTCCTTCGATGCCTTCTGATAATTGTGATGCAATCATTTCTTTCGTAATGACAAAATCATCGCCTTGCTGTTCGGGATTTACGGTTATGAGTTGCGAAACAAAAAACGATTTATCAAAAACATCATTTATACTATAAATTTCTTTGCTGATATGTCCGTACGATTCCGTATGTGTACCATGTCCGTGAGGATTAAAATAAATATTTCTGAAGTTAACGGATGAACCTGCTTCTACAGACCCTATCCAGTCGCCCATGCGCACAGGTTCCATCTCTACTGGCGGAACATACCAGGCAGCTACATGATTTTCTCCTGCTTCTATCGGAATAGAAATATCAATTCCTTTTGTTAAATCGCATTGGTAGTTTTGATGGTTGAATTCGATATGTGTTTTCATGATATGATAAATAATTCAGAAGCAATAGCATCTGCAAATAATAATCCTTTGGTTGTTAAAATAACGTCATTAGCATGAACCGTTAATAATCCTGATTGTGCTTTGTGTTCTAACGTTTCTTGAATTTCTGAAAATTTTAAATCGTCACACAGTATTTTTATTCTTTCAAGCGATAGTCCTTTGCGGGTACGCAGTGCCGTTAGTATAAGTTCATTAAATTTTTCGGCGGCGGTTAGCAATTCACTTTCGCTAGGTAATTGTTTTTTCTCAATTTGTTGAATATACCCTGCATTCGATTTAATATTCCACGAACGCTTTTGTCCGTCAAACGAATGAGCGCCTGGCCCTAAGCCTATGTACTTCGCTCCCGACCAATACGAGGAGTTATGTTTAGACTCCATTCCTGGTTTTGCAAAGTTAGATACTTCATACCAGGGAATACCAGCTGCTTCTGTTGTTTCAATTAATGTTTCAAAATGACTCGCTGCTAAATCGTCGTTTACATTGGGTAGTTCTCCGTTCGAAACAAGTTTAGCCAACTTCGTTTTAGGTTCAACCGTTAAGCAATACGATGAAAGGTGACTTATTGGTAGCGCAATAGCAATTTGAAGATTTTGTTCCCAGTCGTGCATTGATAGTCCGGGAATTCCATAAATCAAATCGATACTAATATTTTCTATTCCGATATCTGCTGATTCCGGCACACAGCGCAGTGCTTGTTTCGCATCATGCGCACGGTTCATCAGTTTCAAATCACTGTTTCTGAACGATTGAATCCCTATACTCAAACGATTAACAGGTGTATGTCGTAGTTCACGTAAGTACGTAGCCGTTAGGTCATCAGGATTGGTTTCTAAGGTAACTTCTTCTAAGCCGCTTAAATCATAATGCTCAGCAAGCGTATCAAAAATTCGTTGAATAGCATCGGCACTCAATAACGAAGGGGTTCCACCTCCAAAGTAAACTGTTTTTATGGGCTCACTTCCGATTTCATTTTTACGCATCGCTGCTTCAATTAAGAGCGCAGTAACTAATTCCGGTTTTTTATCTTGGTTAACACTAAAATGAAAATCACAATAGAAACAAGCTTGTTTACAAAATGGAATATGTAAATAAATTCCAGCCATGTAGATTTAAGAAGTAATTTTTTTAAGCACAATGCGGAAGGTAGTTCCCTTATTCAATTCAGAACTCTTCACAAAAATTTGCCCTGCATGATACTCTTCAATGATTCGTTTAGAAAGCGAAAGGCCTAATCCCCACCCACGACTTT
>JBJTMY010000045.1:0-7131 GCA_046073825.1 Bacteroidota bacterium | reverse complement strand
GAAAAGAAAGGAGAATTACGTCAAATGATCATGCGCGACAGTAGAAATGAAACAAGTCGATTGAGCATGGTTAATAAAATCAAATCGGAATATCATTTTAAAGAACTTCCAAAATCAAAAGATTCGTTTATTAATGCTCTTGATACCTCTTTGGTAAGTGGTGAATGGGATTTAAAAAAAGCAGATGCTTTCAAAGGGAATTTATTCACATTAAGTGATTCTACTGGGGCTGTAAAAAATTATTCAATTGATGATTTTGCAAAATACATTGCTTCTCATCAAACCAAACGAGCTGGAAGTAGTCCACAAGTTATTGGATACAGTATGTACGACCAATGGATGCAAGAAGAAGTTTTAGCATTTGAAGAAGCTCGTTTAGATAACAAATACATTGACTTCAAAAATTTAATGAAAGAATATCGTGATGGAATTTTATTATTCGACCTAACAGACAAAATGGTTTGGACGAAGGCAGTAAAAGACACATTAGGATTGCAACAGTTTCATGAAAAAACGCAAAATAATTACATGTGGGGAGAACGTTGTAATGCGACTATATTCCAATGCAATACTGAAGCAACAGCGTCTGATTTTAGAAAACAATTAGTAAAAGGTAAAAAATCGATGGATGATATTATGGCTGCTATTAATAAAAAGACGCCAAATGCCATTACTAAGAAAGAAGCAAAGTATGCACATAGTGAAAGTGAATTAGTGGAAAAAACTGGATGGAAAGAAGGAATCAGTAATCCGATTAATATTTCATCTAATTGGTATATCGTCGATTTGAAAATCATCCCTCCAATGCCAAAGTCATTGAATGAGGCTAAAGGATTGGTTACGTCTGATTATCAAACGGCGCTAGAAAAAGAATGGGTTGATGGATTAAAATCAAAATATCCCGTTAATGTAAACCAAAACATCCTGCAAACGATCTGGTCGAAATAATGACATTTCAACTAAAATATACTGGCAACTATCTAATTAACTTCATCGTTATTAGTGGTATAGCCAGTATGTTTTTTTTTAGTGCTTGTAGTAAAAATAATAAAACGACATCCGATAAGACCATCATTGCAAAAGCATACGATAAGGAGTTATTTCTAGAAGATGTAAAAAAAAGTATCCCAACAGGCACTTCAAAAAAAGACAGCATTGCCATTCTTCAAAGCTACATTCAAAATTGGTTGCAAAAACAAGTCTTGCTTAAGCTTGCAGAAGACAACCTCGATGAAGAATTGAAAAATGTAGATGCCCAATTGGAAGAATACAGAAACTCTTTAATGGCCTATGCCTATGAAAGAGAATATGTGAGAGAAAAACTCGATACTACAATTTCGAACGAGGAAATTGAAAAATATTATACGGATCATCCAGAGAATTTTCAATTAAAAGATAATATCGTTCAGTGTGTGTATTTCAAAGTACCCATCAATGCGCCCAAATTAGATAGAGTTCGTCAACTCTATAAATCTGAAAAAGAAAAAGACAAACAACAGTTACAAGAGTATTGTTATCAATTTGCAACCGATTATTATTTCAATGAGAATGATTGGTTATTATTTGATGAACTATTGAAGAAGGCTCCAATCAGTGCTTACGATAAAGAACAGTATTTAAAAAACAATCGATTTATTGAAGTGAATGATTCTTCTTCAATTTATTTTATTAATATTAAGGGGTTCAAAATAAAAGAAAGTCTGTCACCATTAAATTTCGAAACGGATAATATTCGAAATTTGATTATAAACAAGCGTAAACTAGACTTAATCGCAAAAATGGAAAAGGACGCCTATACCAATGCAATTAAAGAAAAAGATGTCGAAATTTTATTACCTAAAAAATAACCTAGTTTTAATTCTTCTTGTACTTTTCACGAATCAATCATTTTCTCAAACAGGAAATATTGCTGATCAGATTGTAGGAGTAGTTGGAAATAATATCGTACTTAAGTCAGAAGTTGAATCTCAATATGCTCAAATGCTTGCTCAAGGTACTCCCGATGCAGCAGATTTAAAATGTAGAATACTTGATCAGCTGTTATTGAATAAACTTTTATTGCACCAAGCAAACATTGATAGTTTGAAGGTAGAAGATTCACAAGTCAATCAAAAAATTGAAAGTAACCTCTCCTACTTCATTCAACAAATTGGATCAGTTGAAAAATTAGAACAATATTATGGTAAATCGGTGGCTGAGTTAAAAGAAGAATTTAAACCATTAATTCGAGAACAACTACTTGCACAACAAATGCAAAGTAAAGTGACCAAAGGGGTAAGTTCATCTCCTGCCGATGTTAAGGATTTCTTTAATAGAATTCCTAAGGATAGTCTTCCTTATGTGAATGCAGAACTAGAGTACTCTCAGATTGTTCATTATATTCCTGTTTCAGAAGAACAAAAAAAAGAAGCCAAAGACAAATTAAATTCCATTCGTGAAAGAATAATGAATGGAGAAGATTTTTCAACACTTGCTGTTCTATATTCTCAAGATGTAGAAAGTGCGAAACAAGGTGGAGAACTAGGGTTTGTTAATAGAGGTGACTTAGTTCCTGAATTTAGTGCTGCTGCATTTAAATTAAAAAACACTACAGAAATTTCAGATGTGATTGAATCCCCTTTTGGATTTCACATTATACAATTAATTGAGCGCCGCGGAGAGAAAATAAATGTTCGACACATTTTAATCAGACCACTAACGCAAGCAGAAGACATCGTAACAGCACAAGCCTTTACTGATAGCATAGCTAATTTATTACGAATAAATAAAATCTCTTTTAACGATGCGGCCGAAAAATTCTCTGACGACACAGATACCAAAATGAGTGGTGGTATGGTTGTCAACCCGAATTCTGGAGGAACAAAATTCGAGTCAGACCAGGTGGATCCTAATGTTCTTTTTTCAATTGATAAAATGACTGTTGGCGAAGTATCTTCGGCAACATTAATCACTACTAGAGATGGAAAGCAAGCTTATCGTATTTTAAAATTGTTGAGTAGAACGGAACCTCATCAAATGAATTTAACAGACGACTATCCAAAATTGCAGGAATTGACGTTGAGTGATAAACAAAACACAACACTCCAAAATTGGAAAAACAAGAAAGTTGCTACAACTTATGTACGAATTTCTGAGGAATATGAAGGGTGTGAAAATTTACAAGATTGGAAATTAAATACAGCAAAATAAATTTAATATGAAAACATTTTCTTCGGATGTTGAAGCAGTTGATGCCTTACGACAATCCTATGCTGAACTAAGAGCTGAAATCGGGAAAGTAATTGTTGGACAAGACCAGGTAGTTCAAGATTCATTAATCTCTATTTTCTGTAACGGCCACTGTCTGCTAGTAGGTGTTCCAGGTTTAGCAAAAACGTTATTAGTAAATACGATTGCAAGAGTGTTAGGTTTAAGTTATAATCGTATTCAATTTACTCCTGATTTAATGCCTAGTGATATTATTGGGACAGAAATTCTAGATGAGAACAGACAATTTAAGTTTGTAAAAGGCCCCTTGTTTTCAAATATTATTCTTGCCGATGAAATAAACCGTACGCCGCCAAAAACACAATCTGCCTTATTAGAGTCGATGCAAGAAAGGGCCGTTACGGCTGCGGGTAAACGTTATGAATTACCATCACCCTTCTTCGTATTGGCAACACAAAATCCGATTGAGCAGGAAGGAACTTATCCTTTGCCTGAAGCACAATTAGACCGTTTTATGTTTAATGTTACCTTAGACTACCCCACTCTCCAAGAAGAAATCATGGTAGTGAAGAATACTACCGGCAATTATAATCCAGAATTAAAAAATATATTAGGTGCAGAAGAAATACTCTATTATCAGCAATTGATTAGAAGAGTTCCCGTTCCTGATAATGTATTGGAATATGCTGTAAAATTAACTGCCAAAACAAGACCCAATACGAATATGGCTGCCGCTATCACAAACGAATATTTAAGTTGGGGTGCAGGTCCACGTGCATCACAATTTTTAGTGGTTGGAGCGAAGTGTCATGCTGTATTAAATGGCAAATATTCACCAGATATTGAAGATGTAAAAGCCATTGCGCCAGCCATTTTACGTCACCGAATTGTGAAAAACTTTAAGGCGGAAGCCGAAGGGATTTCTGTTGAAGACATCATTCGAAAATTATTGAACGATTAGTCTTTAGTACAATTGAATTTAAAGGAGTCCTATGACTCCTTTTTTTTAGAATAGAAATAACTAACAATGATAAATCTTATTTGAATTGCATTTAAATTTGCAATCTTATTTTATAACAAGTACTATGACAACTGAAAAAGTAAAAGTATTAATTATAGGTTCTGGTCCTGCAGGATATACCGCTGCCATTTATGCTGCTCGTGCAGATTTAAAACCTGTTTTATATCAAGGATTGCAACCAGGTGGGCAATTGACAATAACAACCGAAGTAGAAAATTTCCCTGGATATCCTGAAGGTATTCAAGGACCGGAGATGATGATTGATTTTGAAAAACAGGCGAAACGCTTTGGTGCTGACATTCGTTTTGGATACGCTACCGCAGTTGATTTTTCTTCACACCCTAAGAAAGTAATTGTTGATGAAAAGCATACAATTGAAGCCGATGCGGTGATTATAGCTACAGGTGCTAGTGCGCGATGGTTAGGACTAGATTCAGAAAAGCGATTAAATGGTTTTGGCGTTAGCGCATGTGCAGTTTGTGATGGATTCTTTTTCCGAGGTCAAGATGTTGCCATAGTTGGTGCTGGTGATACAGCTGCTGAAGAAGCTTCTTACTTGGCAAAACTTTGTAATAAAGTAACAATGCTTGTACGCAAAGGTGAGATGAGAGCGAGTAAAGCGATGCAACATCGTGTTGAAAATACCGCAAACATCGAAATTTTATATAACCATGAAACGGTAGAAATAATCGGAGAACAAGCTGTATCTGCCGTAAAAGTAAAAAACAATGTATCTGGCGAACAAAAGGAAATTCCAATAACAGGTTTTTTTGTGGCCATTGGGCACGATCCTAACACTCAAATTTTCAAAGGATCATTAGACCTTGATGAAAATGGATATATCTTAACAAAACCAGGATCAACCTACACGAGCGCAGAAGGTGTTTTCGCTGCTGGTGATGTACAAGATCATATATACCGTCAAGCAGTTACGGCAGCGGGTAGTGGTTGTATGGCTGCATTAGACGCTGAGCGGTGGTTAGCAGCAAAAGGATTTCATTAATTGTTTTTATGGTTAAAGGATTCCTTCTTTTTTTTGCTTTTTTTTTAAGTGGTATATGTGTGAAAGCACAAGCACCAATTGATTCCACTGGACGTGTTCATTCTGTGCGTAAAGCAACACTTTTGTCGACGTTTATACCAGGAGCAGGACAAGTCTATAATCATAAATATTGGAAACTACCTTTGGTGTATGCAGGATTAGGAGCGACTTTTTATTACATCAACTATAATAACAACAACTTCAAAAAATACAACGAAGCCCTTTTACGGAGATACGATACCGATAGTACAAATGAACTTTTTTCAAACATCAGCAACGATAATCTAAGAATTCTAAGTGATGGTTATCGTCGCAATAGAGATTTATCCTTTGCAGCAGCAACTATCGTTTACATTCTAAACATCATCGACGCACACGTAGATGCGCATCTATATACCTTTAATGTAAGCGACGATCTTACCTTAAAAGTTGAACCCTGCATAATCCCTTCATTTGCCAATAGTCCTCCACATTCAGAACTAAAATTTACTTTAAACTTCTAATTCATGAAAATAGCTTTAATTGGAACTGGCAAAATGGGACAAGCAATTGAAGAGCTTGCTGTCAAACGTGGTCATACCATCGCATTAAAACTAAATCATGAAAATATTGCTAACGCAACCTTTGAAGATTTAAAGTTGGCTGATGTGGCTATTGAGTTTACTCGACCTGATGCTGCAATTACTAATTTATCTTTATGCCTTGAAGCAGGCTTACCTGTTGTGTGTGGAACAACAGGATGGTATGAACAATTAGAATATATACGAAAGGAATTCACTCAAAAAAATGGGGCATTGGTATATGCAAGTAATTTTAGTGTTGGAGTAAACATGATGTTCGAGCTTAACAGAATTTTAGCTAAATGGATGCAATCTCATCCCGAATATCACGTTTCGCTTTCGGAAATTCATCATACTCATAAAATAGATAAACCCAGTGGTACTGCGGTAACGTTAGCGAATGGCATCATTGAAAACAATAACAACTATAAACAATGGTCATTGGAAAAAAATCCAGACCATTCCATTTTTATTGATGCTTTACGAGCGCCTGATGTAGTAGGAACACATGATGTTATTTGGGAATCAGCAATCGATAAAATACAACTTCATCATCATGCAAAATCAAGAGACGGATTTGCATTAGGTGCCATTCATGCTGCTGAATGGATAAAAGATAAGCAAGGCGTTTACACCATGAAAGATATTCTTTTCGGAGAATAAACAATTTATTAATAATTTAGAAGCGTAATACAACAAACTATGAATTGGAAATTTTGGAGCCGTAATAAATCAAATTCACCAAAAAGTAAAACTAGAGAATGGGCGGATGCAATTGTTTTTGCAGTGGTTGCAGCGACAATCATTCGCACGTTTTTCTTTGAGGCTTTTACCATTCCAACTCCTTCGATGGAGCGCACATTGATGGTTGGTGATTTCTTATTTGTAAGTAAGATGCATTATGGAGCAAGAACACCTATGACTCCCCTCTCTTTTCCTTTTGTTCATCAAGAATTGCCTTTAATTGGTGGTAAATCGTATTCCGAAGCAATCAAATGGGGATATCATCGCCTTCCCGGTTTCTCTGAAGTGAAACATAACGATATTGTAGTTTTTAACTATCCGATGGAAGACGAAAGGCCTATCGACAAGCAAACGCATTATATCAAACGTTGTGTTGGCTTACCTGGAGATACATTACAAGTAGTTGACCGTGTCGTATACTTAAATCATGAGAAAAATATGATTCCCAAAAGTGTTCCGATTTATCTTGACAGCCCGATGGGCGTTGATGCCACGCAGGTCATGATGAAATATCCGCGCTGGCATAAACTGAGCGATGAGCTTTGCCGGAAAATGTG
>JBJTMY010000044.1:0-2642 GCA_046073825.1 Bacteroidota bacterium | reverse complement strand
GGCTTGCGCCAATCGACCATGACACCGTTTCCTCTTGGGTAACGTATGCTAAACGGACCCATATTCGGATGTTGTGCCGTGTACATTAAGTTACGTAACTCCTGCTCGTTCATAGGAGCTGATACAATCATATTCGGAATGCAACGGAAATAAGCATAATCAAAACTACCATGGTGAGTAGGTCCATCTGCACCTGCTAATCCTCCACGATCTAAACATAAAACAACATTCAGCTTTTGTAAAGCTATATCATGCACCACCTGATCGTAAGCACGCTGCATAAACGATGAGTAAATATTGCAATAAGGAATCATGCCTTGCGTAGCCATGCCCGCAGAAAAAGTTACTGCATGCTGCTCTGCAATACCTACATCAAATGCACGATCGGGAATTGCTTTCATCATAATGTTCAACGAACATCCCGAAGGCATTGCCGGCGTAACACCGATGATTTTATTATTCATCTCAGCCAACTCTACAATGGTATGTCCGAAAACATCTTGGTAGCGTGGTGGCTTAGGAGTATTATCTACTGGTTTAAAAATTTCACCGGTGATTTTATCAAACAAACCGGGTGCATGCCATTTAGTTTGATCTTTCTCTGCTAACTCATAACCCTTACCCTTCACCGTTACACAGTGCAGAATTTTTGGTCCTGGAATTTTCTTTAAATCGTTTAATACTTTAGCGAGGTGATTCACATCGTGTCCGTCAATAGGACCAAAGTAGCGGAACTTCAACGACTCAAACAGATTGCTCTGCTTTAACAAAGCGCTCTTCATAGCATTCTCTACCTTTTGCGCTACTGCCTGGGCGTTAGGACCGAATTTACTGATGGCGCCTAACATTTTCCATACTTCATCTTTTACTTTGTTGTATGTTTCAGATGTAGTAATGTCGGTTAAGTATTCTTTTAAAGCACCAACGTTTGGATCGATGCTCATGCAATTATCATTCAGTACTACCAACACATTCGAATCTTCGATACCAGCATGGTTTAATGCTTCGAAAGCCATCCCTGCTGTCATAGCACCATCGCCTATAACGGCTACGTGTTGACGTTTTTTGTCGCCTTTCAAACGAGAAGCAACCGCCATACCTAATGCAGCAGAAATTGAAGTGGAAGAATGACCTACACCAAAAGTATCATACTCACTTTCGGAACGTTTAGGGAATCCACTAATGCCTTTATAAATTCGGTTGGTATGAAACACATTTCTGCGTCCCGTTAAAATTTTATGTCCGTAAGCCTGATGCCCCACATCCCAGATGAGTTGATCATCGGGCGTGTTCATCACATAATGCAAAGCAACGGTTAATTCTACTACACCTAAGCTCGCTCCAAAATGACCACCATTCACCGATACTACATCGATGATGTACTCTCTCAATTCCTTGCAGACCTGCTCCAATTGCGATTTCTTTAACTTACGTAAATCGTGGGGAGTCTGAATAGTAGACAAAAGGGGTCCGGCTTGAATTTCTTTAGGCATAGCAGTAGATTGATTTATACAAAACGTAAGAATGAACGGATATGTCCTGCATTTTGTATTCTTCGTCGTAAAATTAACAATTTTTTAGTCAGATTGTTTTCATAATCTCTCTAAAAGCCTAGAAAGGTTGAATTTGTGAGGGAAAAGCAGTTTCTTTGCACCGCAGTTTAATTGACTGTTATTTGAATTATGGAACATACACAAGTAAAGGAATTATTGAATGCAGCATCGATTGGTAAACAGGCCATTGCAAAAGGATGGGTGCGTACAAAGAGAGGAAATAAAAATGTAGCTTTCGTGGCGCTGAATGATGGCAGCACGATTCATAATTTACAATTGGTAATTGACCCTAACCAAATGGGTGAAGAGCTATTGAAGCGCATCACTACGGGTGCGTGTATTCGTGCAGTGGGAAATATCGTGGCTTCACAAGGTTCAGGTCAGGCAACGGAGATGCAGGTAACGGAATTATCGGTGTATGGAGAGGCCGATGCAGAGACCTATCCACTGCAAAAGAAAGGTCATACCTTAGAGTTCCTTCGCGAGATTGCGCATTTACGTCCGAGAACAAATACATTCGGAGCGGTATTGCGTATCCGTCATAACATGGCTTATGCAATTAATAAATATTTTAACGATCGCGGATTTTTCTATTTACATACTCCGATTATCACAGGTTCTGATGCTGAAGGTGCAGGTGAGATGTTTCGTGTGTCGGTATTAAATCCAGAGAACCCTCCTCGTAATGAAGAAGGAAAGATTGATTATACACAGGATTTCTTCGGTAAGGAAACCAACTTGACGGTATCTGGTCAATTAGAAGGTGAATTAGGTGCCATGGCACTTGGAAAAATTTATACGTTTGGTCCTACTTTCAGAGCAGAGAATTCAAACACGCCTCGTCACTTAGCGGAGTTCTGGATGATTGAACCCGAAATGGCTTTTTATGATATTCATGATAACATGGATTTAGCAGAGGACATGTTGAAATATTTAATTCAATATGCCTTAGATAACTGCAAAGACGATGTGGAGTTTTTGAATAATATGTACGATAAGGAATTGTTAGGTCGATTACAATCGGTGGTTGAAAAACCATTTAAGCGCATGACCTACACGGAGGCGATTGATGTATTAATTCCGCATAAC
>JBJTMY010000043.1:0-4528 GCA_046073825.1 Bacteroidota bacterium | reverse complement strand
GGTGTAATTAAAATGGATTTTCTTGGTTTGAAAACATTAACCATTATTAAAGATGCGTTAAATCTTATCAAAGAAAATCATGGGGTAGAAATAGATATTGATACCATTCCGTTGGATGATAAAGAGACGCTTGCCTTATATCAAAAAGCAGAAACAAATGGAACGTTCCAGTTTGAATCAGCAGGGATGCAAAAATATTTACGCGACTTAAAGCCCGATAAATTTGAGGACTTAATTGCGATGAATGCCTTGTTCCGCCCAGGTCCGCTTGCTTATATTCCAAGTTATATTAATCGTAAACATGGGAAGGAACCTGTTACCTATGATTTAGATGATATGAAGGAGTATCTCGAAGAGACGTATGGAATTACGGTCTATCAAGAGCAGGTGATGTTGCTTTCTCAGAAAATTGCAGGTTTTACAAAAGGAGAGGCGGATATTCTTCGGAAAGCCATGGGTAAGAAAGATCGTAAAACGTTGGATAAATTAAAGCCGCAGTTTATTGAACAGGCAAGTGCCAAAGGACACGATGCTAAAAAACTGGAAAAAATTTGGACGGATTGGGAAGCGTTTGCTTCGTATGCATTTAATAAATCACACTCTACATGTTATGCATTTGTTGCTTTTCAAACAGCATTTTTAAAAGCGCATTACCCTGCAGAGTATATGGCGGCCGTATTAACAAATAACTTAAGTCAAATCGATAAAATCACCTTCTTCCTCGAAGAATGTCGTAGAATGGGATTGACGGTTTTAGGTCCCGATGTGAACGAATCGTCTTTTAATTTTACGGTAAATAAATTAGGGCAAATTCGTTTTGGATTGGTGGCTGTGAAAGGAGTAGGAGATTCGGCAGTGGATGCATTAGTAGCAGAACGAAAACTCAATGGCGCTTTTACTAATATTTTTGATTTATGTAAGCGTGTACCAGGAAGATTGTTAAATAAACGTTCATTAGAAAGTATGGCGCTTGGTGGAGCATTCGATTGCTTCACAGGAACGCATCGCGCCCAATATTTTCATGTTGATTCGAAAGATGGAATGAGTGGACTTGAAAAAGCCGTGCGTTATGGTGCTTCTATTGCCAATGAAGGACAGACAGCGCAAGCCTCTTTATTTGGTGACACAGCAGATGAAGAAATTGCCGAACCACAATTACCCAACGCCCCCGAATGGAGTAAATTAGAGTCGTTAAAAAAAGAAAAAGAGGTAGTTGGGTTTTACATTTCCGGTCATCCGTTAGATGGATTTCGTTTCGAAATAAAACAGTTCTGTAATTCCAATGTAGAGAGTCTAAGCAATCTAACGGAGTTGCGTAACCGCGAATTGACATTCCCAGGAATTATTACGGAGGCGGAAGAGCGAATCTCGAAAAATGGGAAGCCATTTGGGTTTTTCACTATCGAAGATTTTTCCGGTACAATTCGTCTAGCACTCTTTGGAGAGGATTATGGAAAGTTTAAGCATTTACTCGTGAAAGAGTCTTTGGTGTTTATCAGAGGACGTGTGCAGCCACGATTTGCTAATTCTACGGATTTAGAATTGAAAGTTACGGGTATGGAGTACTTAAAAGATGCCGCCGACAAAATGGTAAAAATGGTGAATCTTCGGATGCGCCTTCGTGATGTTAAATCAAATAAGGTAGAGTTGATTGAATCCTTATTGAAAGATCATGAAGGTAAGACCCCTTTAAAAATTCAGATTTATGACCTGGATAACAATGTTAACTTGGCATTTGAAAGTACGAAGTTTAAGCTTAAAGTGAATGCTCAATTGTTGGATGATTTAAAAGAGTTAACAAACGGAGATATATCCTTGGCTTAAAATAATCGTAACAGAAATTCGATTACCTTTGCAAAAAAATAATAACTCAAAAATTATTAAATATGGCTGTAGAATTAACAGATCAAAATTTTGAAGAGCTTGTATTAAAATCAGACAAGCCTGTATTGGTTGACTTTTGGGCAGAGTGGTGTGGCCCATGCAGAATGGTTGGTCCAGTAGTAGATGAATTATCATCAGAGTATGATGGTAAAGCGGTGATTGGAAAGGTAAATGTCGATCACAATCCGAATGTAGCAATGCAATTTGGCATCAGAAATATACCCGCACTTTTGTATTTTAAAAATGGTCAGGTTGTAGATAAGCAGATTGGAGTTGCTCCTAAGTCTGTTTTAGCTGGTAAAATTGACGCTCAATTATAATTATTGACAAAATTGTTGAAAGAGGTCGCCGAAAGGACGGCCTCTTTTCTTTTACATTTACTATTTTTAGCAGATAATTTATTCTCGTGATTCGTCATAACGAAGTACAACAGTTTTCAAGCCTCGAACTCATCGCCCGTCAAGTGGTGGAAGGGTTTATTACTGGCTTGCATAAAAGTCCATTTCATGGATTTTCTGTTGAATTCGCAGAGCATCGTATTTATAATCCTGGGGAACCTACCCGCCATATCGATTGGAAATTATTTGGTAGAACTGATAAATTATTTACCAAACGCTACGAAGAAGAGACCAATCTTCGTTGTCAGTTGGTCGTTGATAATTCTTCTTCTATGCATTATCCGGAGATGAATAAAAAGAATCCGGAGTTGATGAATAAGATAACTTTTTCGGCTCATTGTGCTGCTTCTATCATGAATTTATTAAAGATGCAAAGAGATGCGGTGGGATTGAGTTTGTTTACCGATCATCTCGACTTAAATACTCCAGCTAAAAGTAGTTCTGTGCATCACAAACTACTTATTCATAAATTGGAAGAAGCCATGGTAAGTAACACAACCTTGCCAAGAAAAACTTCAGCTGCCGAAGCATTACATCAAATTGCCGAACAAATTCATAAGCGTTCATTAGTCATTATTTTTAGTGATATGTTTGAAAATGTAGCGGAAGCAAAAGATTTATTTGGCGCACTACAACATTTGCGCTACAATAAGCACGAAGTGATTTTATTTCATACCGTCGATAAGCGTTTAGAAATGGATTTTAATTTTGAAAATCGTCCATACCGTTTTGTAGATGTAGAAAGTGGAGAAGAAATCAAAGTGCATGCAGGTCAAATACGAGAGAATTATTTAAAGTCGATAGGAGATTTTAAAAAAGAATTAGAATTAAAATGTGCACAATACCGAATTGATTTTATTGAAGCGGATATCCATCATGGTTATAAGCAGGTGTTGGCACCTTATCTGGCAAAACGTCAGAAAATGTTATAGTCAAACAATACAATTATTATAAAAATGAAAAAGTTTATTGCTGTATTCTCATTAACAGTTGGAGTATTAGTAGCAGGATGCAAAAAAGACGATGAAAAGAATTTCACTACATTGAATGTTGGATCGATGTTATCACTTACTGGTAACTGGTCAACGTTAGGTATTCCATCTAAAGCTGCAATTGAAATCGCTATTGAAGAAATTAATGCTGATTTTGAAGCACGCAAGGTGCCTTTTCGTTTTTCTTCAACCATATTCGATACAAAATTGGATACTGCATTGGCTAAAACATATATGACTAATGCTCTTAATTCAGGCATTCGTTTCATCATCGGACCACAATCGAGTGCTGAAGTAGGAGCTGTCAAATCCATTGCTGATGGCGGTAAAATGTTAGTGGTTAGTCAGGGAAGTACGGCTAGTTCATTAGCCATTGCCAATGATGCTATCTTTCGTTATTGCCCTGGTGATGCCATTGAAGGTAGTGCGATTGCTAGTTCAATTTATGATGAAGGGAAAAGAGGTTTGATTGTAGTTGCTCGTGATGATGCTGGAAATATTGGATTGCAAAATTCAGTAAAGACATCTTTTGATGCAAAAGCTAGTACTAGCGTTGAAAATATAACTCCATATCCAACCACAACTACTGATTACACATCATTGCTAAATGATATTAAAACAAGAATAACATCATTGTCGGCTACCTATGGCGATACTGCTGTTGGTGTGTATTTAGCATCGTTTGATGAGGCTGTTGACATTTTTAATCAAGCAAATGGAGATAGTATCTTACAAAGTGTGAATTGGTATGGGGGAGATGGATTTATTAAGAGTAATGCAATTTTATCAAGTAGCTCTGCTTGCGACTTTGCTATAGCAACTCATTACTATGCTCCTGAATTCGGATTGCCAATGTCGGCTCAATCGAAATGGCAACCATTAACTTCGGCTATCCTTAGCCGTTGTGGACAACAGCCAGATGCCTATGCCATTGCAGCGTATGATGCGATGTGGGTATTAGCACGCACGGTAGAAGCTAACAATGGTATTCCTGCTGATTTTGCTAATCTTCGTAATTCATTTGTTGCACAAACAGCACAATTTAGTGGAGCAACAGGAATGATTACATTAAATGCTAATGGTGATCGCTCCAACGGTTCCTTCGATTACTGGGGACTTCAAAAAGTGAACGGGGTGTACTCTTGGAAGTTTGTAAAGAAGTCGTTGTAGGTTAATATTGTTTGGCATTTTCCAACAACATCGTCTCAGGTATTAAATACAAAATCATCTTTTTGCAGCAGATTTATTTTGATA
>JBJTMY010000042.1:0-2665 GCA_046073825.1 Bacteroidota bacterium | reverse complement strand
CGATTAAAAATATAATTCGTGATTTCATCTCTGTCTTTCCACGAAAAATCTAAATCAAAGTCGGGAGGATTTTGCCGATACGGATTTATAAATCGCTCGAAATATAAATCTAAATCATCAGGATCTACGTCGGTAATGTTTAAGCAATACGCCACCATACTATTCGCACCGCTTCCTCTTCCAACGTAAAAGAAACCTCGCTTCCGTGCAAACCGAAGAATGTCCCAGTTAATCAGAAAGTAAGCACAGAAACCAAGGTTAACAATCATGTCGAGCTCTTTCTCTATGCGCGCTTTTATTTTATCGGTCATTCTTGCGCCGTATCTTTTCTCCGCTCCTTTGTATGTTTCTCTTCTCAGTAATGCAGCATCTAATTCTTTACTTCCCGTGAAACATTGTTTGTTTTTACTCTGATGGAAATCGAAGGAGATATGACAATTTTTAAGAATGTAATCTGTGTTTTTTATTACCTCCGGATATTCCTTATAACGGTCACGAGTATCCACCTCTGGCTTAAACGTTTCGTCTTCTTCACAAAATGCAGTAGCCGGCACACGACTTAACAATTCATTTTTTCCGATAGCTGTTAATAGTCGATGAATGTTATGATCTGTTTTGTTACGCACATTTACCGGACAAAGTGCCACGCACCTGGAATAAGAATTCGGCGATAATGAAAATTGTATTTGTAGTAATTCCTCTTCGCGCACGCCAATGTATTCGTATTCGCGTAGCGTATCCTGAGCGTTCTTTTTCTCTTTGGATGTTCTGGCCTTCATTAGTTCGCCACGTTGAGCACGCTTGCCAACAAAGGTGGAAGATTCAAAAGAAATGTCTTTCAGAAAAGAAGCATTCATGGGATAGACCACAAACACATTTTTAAATATCGGGGCTCGCTCTGGTATAACGGCATCGCGGTTACCCGATGTTTGATTTTTTTCGGAAGCTGTTTTTAAACAATCCGACAAAAAAATATTCAGCTCTTCAAAGCCTTCATTGTTTTGAGCCAGGCCAATAAACCGAAGCTCATCACCATCATGAAAAGCAATGCCTGCTATGGGCTGAATATTAAATTGTGGTGCTAGTCGGACAAAGTCAAGAATGCCCGAGGTATTATTAATATCGGTTAATGCAATTTTTTTTAGTCCTTGCTGTTTGGCTTCGTGCAGGAGCTGTTCCACCGACATTGTTCCGTAATAAAAGCTGAACCATGAATGACAGTTCAAAAACATAACAATACCCGATTAAAATATGCATTCTTCCTTTTGATTAATAACGGCGCTGGTAGCGAGTGTGCTTTTGCAGATACGCTTCCTTGATTTGTAAGTAAAGAAGTCCTGCTAACGAAACAAGCATTAAAGCAACTGGTGTGTAGCGCAAGGCTGTCAGAATTAAGTCTAATGAATCCATAGTATGAGGTGTTTAGTATTTCTGATTTTCTACTTTTATCCCGCTACCGTGTAACTCCTTCCTTAGCTACACGGCAACGCGACGATCAACCAATTCAGTTTGAGGCAACAATTTTATAAAGATTGTAATACAATCAAACTTTATGGTTGCAATATAGTCTTTATGTTTTCAGAAAACCAAATTCCTACGCCAACATTTTTATAACTACTTGATTTTCTTATTTCTTTTTTTGATCGGATTTATATCCAACCGCACGGGAAATAGCCGCATTACCAAATTTTTTACGCAGATGATCCATAGCCTGATACAAATTAATGATCTCTTCAGAGTCTTCGAAAAGGTTAATTTGATTCCCGCCACCCACCAGATGACTAAACCTAATTCCAATCAGGCGAATCAGCATTCGGCGTTCGTATAGTTTATCAAAAAGTTCTTTTGCTTTTGCAATAAGCGTATGGTCGGAAGAGGTGTACGATATACGCGACTGTGTTGTATGCGTATCGAAATTCGAGTAGCGTATTTTTACGGTAATGCATGCCGTTAGTTTGTTTTCGGAGCGTAACTGAAAAGCCAGCTTCTCGGTCATTTTTACCAGCAACGATTTTAAAAACGCCACATCAGCGGTATCTTGTTCAAAGGTTTCTTCGGTAGAAATTGATTTGCGTTCGCTGTAAGGTTCAACAGGGGTATTGTCGATGCCATTAGCTTTTTTCCAGAGCACAATTCCATTTTCACCTAATACTTTTGTTAGAAGACCGGGGGGCATTTCCTGCAATGTATAAACACGCTCAACGCCCATGCTTCGTAATAGCGTGTAGGTTTTATCGCCCACCATCGGAATCTTTTTAATAGAGAGGGGCGCAAGAAATAGTTTTTCATCGCCAAAGTCAATCTGTTTTTGTCCGTTAGGCTTTGCTTCACCTGTTGCTACTTTCGAAACCGTTTTGTTTTCTGATAATCCGAAGGAAATAGGAAGTCCTGTTTCTTTCATGATGCGTTGTCGCAGTTCAGTTGTATAATTATAACATCCGAAGAAACGATCCATGCCCGTCATATCAATATAAAACTCATCAATCGACGACTTTTCATAGACGGGAACCTTCTCTTTAATAATATCCGTGACCACTTCCGAATAATAAGAGTAGCGCTCATAATCACCGCGAATTATTATTGCATCAGGACAAAGTCGGCGGGCCAATTTAATAGGCATAGCAGAGTGCACTCCAAAGGCGCGGGCCTCATAACTACGTGCGGC
>JBJTMY010000041.1:0-14241 GCA_046073825.1 Bacteroidota bacterium | reverse complement strand
TATTCATCCATCAAGCTACCGTCCTGTTGTGTTTAAGGACATTTCATGTGATTATGCATTCATCAGCAAATCATGCATCGAAACTAAAGATACTATCACAATGGAAGATGGTGTAGAATACCCTCTTGTAAAGTTAGAGATTTCTCACATGTCTCACCCATACTATACAGGTAAAATGAAGTTAATTGATACTGCTGGTCGTGTAGATAAATACCGTAGCCGTTTCGAGAAAGCGAAAAAGAACGCTGGTAAATAATTCGAATTTAATTCTATCAAATTATAAAAAGCCTCCCAATTAGGAGGCTTTTGTTTTTTATTAACAAATGACAAATATTAAATACGCAGCAGGGTATATTAGTTTTATTTTATCAAAACTTTACTTTCCTTTGCTCTATTGTAATTTTTAAAATTTATTAAACTTTAAAAACATTTAGAATATGGCAAACGAAGCTTCAGAGGCAAAAGAGAAATTAAAGGTATTACAGCTAGCAATTGATAAAATTGAAAAAGCTTATGGTAAAGGAACAATCATGCGCATGGGTGATGATGCAGTGGAGGCAATCGAAGCGATTCCTACTGGTTCAATCGCTTTAGATGCTGCATTAGGAATTGGAGGATATCCAAAAGGACGAGTAATTGAAATCTACGGGCCAGAATCATCAGGTAAAACAACCTTAGCTATTCACGCAATTGCGAACGTTCAAAAGGCTGGTGGGATAGCGGCATTTATCGATGCAGAACATGCATTCGATCGTTTCTATGCTCAAAAATTAGGTGTTGATATTGAAAATCTTTTAATTTCCCAACCCGATAATGGAGAGCAAGCATTAGAGATTGCAGAGAACTTGATTCGTTCCGGTGCAATTGACATTATTGTAATTGACTCGGTTGCTGCTTTAACACCGAAGAGTGAAATTGAAGGGGAAATGGGAGAAAGTAAAATGGGATTACAAGCTCGATTGATGTCGCAAGCATTAAGAAAACTAACGGGTACGATTAGCCGCACGGGTTGTTGCTGCATTTTTATCAATCAGTTGAGAGAGAAAATCGGCGTAATGTTCGGAAATCCGGAAACAACTACTGGTGGAAACGCATTGAAGTTTTATGCTTCTGTACGTTTAGACATTCGTCGTATAGGACAAATTAAAGATGGAGAAAATGTTGCTGGAAACAGAACGAAAGTAAAGATTGTTAAAAACAAAGTAGCGCCTCCTTTCCGTTTAGCGGAATTTGATATTATGTACGGTGAAGGAATTTCAAAGATGGGAGAAATTGTAGATATGGGTGTTGAAATGAATATCATTAAAAAAGCCGGTTCGTGGTTTAGTTATGGAGATACTAAATTAGGTCAGGGGCGTGACGCAGTAAAACAATTATTACATGATAACCCTGAGTTATGCGAGGAAATCGAAAATAAAATTCGTGAAGCATTAGTCGCTAACTAAAATATTTTAATTGGTTGAAAAGGGTAGGACGTAGGTTTTACCCTTTTTTTGTGCCCTTAATTATCGTAATTCAATTAGATTTGCAAAGTTATAATGTATTATGTCAATTAAAATTCAAAAAACATTTCTATTCCTTCTTGTTATTGTTGGTTGGATGTTGTTAAGTGATTGTGGAGGATCTGCAAAAAAAGGTAATCAAAAAGCTACACCAGTAACGGATACTACCGCGTTAGGAAAAAAAATTGCAGAAGTAAGTACACGTATTGGGAAGGATCCCAAAAATGCTGATTTGTATAATGAACGAGCAAAATTGCATTTACAACGCAAAGATGTGGGTAATGCATTACTTGATATGGATAAGGCATTGTCAATCGATACTACAAAAGCTGATTATTTTTTGACATTGGCTGATGCGCACTTTGCAGCAAGCAAGGTTGCAAAATCAAAAGCTGCCTTGGAAAAATGTTTAGCAATTGAACCAGGAAATAAAAATGCACACCAAAAATTGGCAGAATTATATTTTTATGCAACGCAATACAAAGAAGCATTAGCACAAATTGATGAGGTAATTAAAATAGATATCGGGAGTTCTCAGGCTTACTTTTTTAGAGGGATGTGTTACAGAGATATGGGGGATACCACCAAAGCCATTTCAAGTTTTCAAACGGCTGCAGAGCAAAACCCCAAAGATTATAACTCGTATTTACAGATAGCGATGATTTATCATGTGAAGAAAAATAAGTTAGCTCTTCAATATTATGATGCCGCAATAAGAGCCAATTCGAAAATTGCAGATGTATATTATGATAGAGGATTATTTTATCAAGATGTCGTAGCCGATTACGATAAAGCTATTCAAGATTATACTAGTTGTCTCGAAATTAATCCCAAAGACTTAAGAGCACATTTTGCACTTGGTTATGTGCACTATGAGTTTTTAAAGGTTTATGATGTGGCTATTAAACATTATACAGATGCTTTAAACATTGATTCTAACTACGCAGAAGCTGCATATAACCGAGGTTTGTGTTACGAAGCGCTAGGGAATATAGCTGCGGCTGCGGCTGATTACAATAAGGCACTTGCTGTTAGAAAAGATTATCAGGCTGCAAAGGATGGATTAAACCGAGTGGCTCATTAGTCGTTAGGATTCAATTTGGATGATAAGATCTTTTCCCACTTGTACCTTATCTCCGTCGCGTAATTTCGCCCTATATCTTGTTTCCGTTTGTCCGTTAAGTAGAATTTCTTGATTGTCAACCATCATTTTCGCTTCACTTCCATGTTCTGCGATTCCTAGTAATTTCAGAAGTTTGATTAATTCAATGAATTCAGCGGTTAGCTGAAAAGTATGTTTTTGCATCTTGTTTATTAGTATTCAAAAAAAAATCCTCCTAAAAAGGAGGATTTTTAACGAAGTCTTTTTTTTTATTTTACTGAGTTTAGGATGGCTTCGAAAGCCTGAGGATTATTCATTGCTAAGTCAGCAAGAACCTTACGATTGATATCTACATTTCCTTTATGGATGGCACCCATAAATTGAGAATAAGACATTCCATGCATGCGAGCCGCTGCATTGATACGCTGAATCCATAGAGCGCGGAAACTGCGTTTTTTAGCTTTACGATCGCGATAAGCGTATTGTAAACCTTTTTCGACGGTGTTTTTGGCAACCGTCCATACATTTTTACGTGAACCCCAATTTCCTTTGGCAAGTTTTAAAACCTTTTTACGTTTTGCCTTTGAGGCCACATGATTGACTGAACGTGGCATAATGTTTTTGTTTTTTGGCGTTAGCGCCCTTTTGGGTCTTTCAGCTAATTACCGGGTTAGAAATTAATTTGTTTTTGTTTGTTGATCAATTAAGCTACACACAACATGCGCTTTACACGGAACTCATCAGACTCATGAACAAGCCCGGATGCAGTTAAGTGACGTTTGCGGTCAGTGTCTTTCTTCGTCAAAATGTGACGTTTGAAAGCATGCTTTCTTTTGATCTTTCCAGTGCCTGTAAGCTTGAAACGCTTTTTCGCACTAGAGTTGGATTTCATTTTAGGCATTTTGATTTTATTTTTATTGACTTCGTTTACTATTTTAATTACTCAGCGTCAGTACTTTTCGCTGGCTTAATCGGCTTTTTATTAGGAAGAGGAGCGATGTGAATGAACATCCTATTCCCTTCTAATTTTGGCATCAACTCCACTTTTCCATATTCTTGAAGCTCTTGCGCAAATTTTAATAAGATGATTTCTCCTTTCTCTTTGTAGGCAATCGCTCTTCCTCGAAAATGCACATAAGCTTTTACCTTCGCACCTTCTTCTAAGAACTTAATAGCGTGCTTTACTTTGAAATTGAAATCATGCTCATCGGTATTAGGACCAAATCGAACTTCTTTCAATACTTGCTTTGCAGCCTTTGCTTTTGTTTCTTTCTCCTTCTTTTTACGCTCGTATAAGAACTTTTGATAATCTACAATTTTACACACTGGAGGGTCTGCCTGTGCAGCAATTTCAACTAAATCTAACCCTTTGTCTTCTGCAAGTTTAAGGGCCTCTTCAATGGAAACTACGGTAGGCTCGCCACCTTCTCCAACTAAACGAACACGCGATGCACGAATTTTATCGTTAATGCGATGCTCTGCTTCTTTTTTTACCGGTCCGCGGTTCCACGGACGATTAAATGATGTTGCTATAACTGTAAAATTTTAAATTATCCTACTTTAATTTATGCGTTAAGCATATCGTTGATTTCCTTGGTGATTCGATCAGATAACTCCTGCACTGACATACTTCCCTGATCTCCTTTACCATGTTGACGAATCGATACTGTTCCTTCCGCCTCTTCTTTCTCTCCAATGATTAGCATGTAAGGAACTTTTTTCACTTCTGCATCACGGATTTTCTTCCCAATCTTTTCGTCACGGTCATCTACGAGCCCGCGAATATCGGAATTTCTTAGCAATTGTAAAACTTTTTTTGCATATCCGTTGAATTTCTCTGATATCGGCATAATAGAAACCTGCTGTGGTGCTAGCCATAATGGGAAATTACCTGCAAAATGCTCTATTAAGAACCCGATAAATCGCTCATGGGTTCCTAGAGGGGCACGGTGAATGCAAATCGGTGTTTCCATTTCATTGTTCGCATTACGGAAGGTTAATCCAAATCGGCCGGGAACTGCAAAGTCCACTTGATTCGTCGCTAATGTAAATTCTCGTCCAATTGCACTCCAAACTTGAACATCTATCTTAGGTCCGTAAAAAGCAGCTTCGTCCGGTACCTCAATGTAAGGTATTTTAGAATCAATTAAAACCTGGCGAACCATATCTTCCGTTTGCTTCCATAACTCCGGATTGTCAACGTATTTTTTGCCTAGTTTTTCAGGAGCATGGGTTGAAAAGCGCATGACGTATTTATCGATGCCAAATACTCGGAAGTACTTCAAGTACATTTCGTTAACTGCATTGAATTCGTCCGAAAACTGCTCTTTTGTGCAATAAATATGGGCATCATTCATCTGCAAAGAACGTACTCGCATCAAGCCAAACAACTCCCCACTTTGTTCATAACGGTAACATGTACCATATTCTGCCAAGCGAATTGGTAAATCACGATAGCTGGGGTTTAATTCCTTGAATATCTTATGGTGATGCGGACAATTCATCGCTTTCAAATAGTACTTTTCACCATCTAAATCCATGGCTGGAAACATACTGTCTTCGTAGTACGGTAAGTGACCAGAGGTTTTGTACATATTTTCTTTTGCGAGATGTGGTGTTCGCACTCGGCTATATCCTGCGCTATTCTCCGTCTTCTTTGCTAATTTCTCCAGCTCCTCAATCAAAACTCCACCATTTGGTAACCATAAAGGCAAGCCTGGACCAACATCATCATCAAATGTGAAAATTTCCATTTCCTTTCCAATTTTACGATGATCTCGTTTCTTGGCCTCTTCTAGCATCGTTACGTATTCATCCAATTCGGATTTTTTGGGAAAGGTGATTCCGTAAATACGCGTTAATTGTGGATTGTTAGAATCATTTTTCCAATATGCCCCAGCTACATTTGTTAGTTTAACAGCTTTTATATAACCAGTATGTGGTATGTGTGGACCTCGGCATAAGTCAGTAAAATTCCCTTGAGAATAGAGTGAAATGGTGCCATCTTCGAGTCCATTGAGCAAGTCAAGTTTATATTGGTCGTTTTTCTCAGTGAAGTAAGCAACCGCATCTGCTTTAGAAATTTCTTTCCTTTCAAAGATGTTATTCTGCTTGGCTAATTCCGCCATTTTATCTTCGATTTTCTTCAAGTCATCAGCAGAAAACGCTTGTCCACAAAAGTCAACATCATAGTAAAAGCCATTTTGCACCGGAGGACCTACCCAAAATTTTATTCCAGGGTAAAAACTTTCAAGCGCTTCTGCCATTAAATGAGCTGAGGAGTGCCACATTGTACTTTTACCATCGGCATCATTCCAAGTCAAAAGTTGCAATGATGCATCTTCGTTGATGGGGCGCGTTAAATCACGAACTTCTCCGTTGACTCTAGCAGCTAAAACATTTCTAGCTAACCCCTCGCTAATCGATTTAGCTACATCCATTGCGTTTGTCCCTTGAGGGTACTCACGCACAGAATTATCGGGTAGTGTTATTTTTATATTCATAGAGTTATTAAGTGTTGCAAATATAGTTTGCTTATGTGATTCATTTTCTTGTTAAGTAATATTTTTTTGAGACCTTTTAACTAGTAAGTGTTATTAAAGTTGCGAGGAAATGAAATTAATGGTGATAAGAAATATACAGAATTGTACTTTTGTTTTATGAAGGAAAAATTTTCATTCTTTGAAAGTGTATATGAGGTAGTTCGATTAATACCGGAGGGTCGTGCAACTTCCTATGGTGCTATTGCTAAATACCTCGGTGCTGCTAAATCAGCACGAATGGTAGGATGGGCGATGAATGCTTGTCACGATGTGCTACCTCCTGTCCCTGCTCATCGTGTAGTTAATCGTTTGGGGTTGCTTTCCGGAAAGAATCATTTTCATGAGGTAAATGAGATGGAAAATCGGTTGTTAATGGAAGGTGTTTCTGTATTAAATAATCAAATTCAAGATTTTGATAAGGTGTTCTGGGATCCAACGTTAGAGTTGTCTATTGAATAATCCTTTTTGTGACTGTTAATTAATTGAGAATAACGATTGCTTTGATACTCGTTTAAGAATTATCTTTGCGAGCGTATAATGCAAAGTGACTAGCAATGGCTGAAAATATAGAATTCAATAGAAACGAAGATTTTAATAAAACACTTTTAAGTAATCTGAAGCAACGTCTTGCTAAAGTAGCAGAAGGTGGAGGAAAAAAAAATGCAGCTAAGCAACATGAAAAGGGTAAGCTGTTGGCTCGTGAACGTATCAGTTATTTGTTGGATAAAGAACAGCCCCAAATTGAAATAGGCGCATTCGCAGCAGATGGAATGTACACCGAACAAGGTGGATGTCCTTCTGCTGGTGTTGTAGTGGTTATCGGATATGTATCAGGACGGCAATGCATTGTAGTTGCAAACGATGCAACCGTTAAAGCAGGGGCTTGGTTTCCGATGACGGCAAAAAAGAATTTACGGGCTCAGGAAATTTCTATCGAAAACAAATTGCCGATTATCTATCTTGTAGATAGTGCCGGTGTTTATTTACCAATGCAGGATGAAATATTTCCTGATAAAGAACACTTCGGTCGTATTTTTAGAAACAATGCTGTAATGAGTAGTATGGGAATTATACAAATTGCTGCTATTATGGGCTCCTGTGTTGCGGGAGGTGCGTATTTACCTATTATGAGCGATGAGGCAATGATTGTAGATAAAACAGGTTCCGTTTTTTTAGCAGGATCTTATCTGGTAAAGTCAGCGATTGGGGAAGATGTTGATAATGAAACTTTGGGTGGCGCTACCACACAATGTGAAATTTCAGGCGTAACTGATAATAAATTTCCCAATGATCAAGCATGCCTAGATTATATCCGACGTGTAATGGATAAATTAGGGAAGTTGCCTGATGCAGGTTTTGACAGAAAGCCTGCTGTACTTCCTGCAAAGAATGAAAAAGAAATATATGGCATAATACCAGACACACGCGATAAGCAATTCGAAATGCGTGAAGTGATTGCTCGCTTGGTTGACAATAGTGAATTTGATGAATACAAAGAAAAATATGGGCAGTCGATTTTATGTGGCTATGCACGTATTGACGGTTGGGCAGTAGGTATTGTTGCCAATCAGCGCAAGGTAGTAAAGAGTAAAAAAGGTGAAATGCAGTTTGGCGGAGTGATTTACAGCGATAGTGCTGATAAAGCTGCGCGTTTTATTATGAATTGCAATCAACGTAAAATACCATTGGTGTTTATTCAAGATGTAACGGGGTTTATGGTGGGCTCTCGAAGTGAGCATGGGGGAATTATTAAAGATGGGGCTAAGATGGTGAATGCGATGTCGAATTCTGTTGTTCCTAAGTTTACGATTATTGCTGGTAATTCATACGGCGCTGGCAATTACGCGATGTGTGGAAAAGCGTATGACCCACGATTAATTGTTTCATGGCCAAATTCACAACTTGCCGTGATGAGTGGTGCCTCTGCCGCAAAAACACTTTTGCAAATTCAAACATCCACAATGAAAGCTCAAGGAAAAGAGGTGTCCGAAGAGGAAGAAAAAACACTTTTAAAAACAATTACAGATCGCTACAATGAACAAACTTCACCTTACTATGCCGCTTCTCGCTTATGGGTGGATGCTATTATTGATCCATTAGATACTCGTAAGTGGATCTCCATGGGAATTGAAATGGCGAATCATGCGCCAATGGAAAAACCGTATAATGTAGGTGTAATACAAACATAGTTATGGCAATTTATGAATTCAACGGATATATCCCTGTTGTACATGAGTCTTCTTTCGTACATCCATTAGCGGTAGTAACAGGAAATGTGATTATCGGGAAAGATGTTTACATTGCTCCTGGCGCTGCCTTACGTGGTGATTGGGGGGCTATTTTGATTGAAGATGGTTGTAATGTTCAAGAGAACTGTACATTACACATGTTTCCTGGTCAAGAGTTGATTTTACGCAAAGGTGCACATATTGGACATGGTGCAATTATTCATGGTGCTGAAATTGGAGAAAATGTTTTGATAGGGATGAATGCAGTGGTGATGGATAGGGTAGTTGTAAATAAAAATTCGATTGTCGGTGCGTTATGTTTTGTGCCGGAGGGAATGTCTATTCCTGAGCGTAGTATCGCCGTTGGAAATCCAGCTAAGATTGTAAAGCAAATGACGGATGAAATGATTGATTGGAAAACAAAAGGAACTGCTTTGTATCAGCAATTGCCCTCTGAATTGCATGCTACACTGAAAGAGTGCGAACCTTTAAGAGAGGTTCCAAATAATCGCCCTCGTCAACAAGATGTTTATAAAACTTGGAATAAAACAAAGGAAAATTAAAATGAAATTAAAACCTTGCATGTTTTCCCTTTTTTTATTGTTGACTAATATAAGTTGGGCACAACAAGCAGTGATAATTCGAGTAAGATCGGAGGAACAAGAAGATACTTTAGGAGTTAATATCGTGCGTGAAATAACCAAAACAACGTATGAGGCCATTAAAGATGGATATGTTCAATTGTGGGATTCTCCTAAAAAAGAAGTAGCCATTTCTTATGCTGCTTTAAAAGAAATTGAAAAATCCTCTGCACTAAATTTTATAGACCAACAACTTGTATTTATTTATGAAGTCTGGAATAATGAAAAGAAAAAACTAACAAGTGAGACAAAGGGATTCCTTTTTTCAAGCAAGTTACCTAACGGTGAAGCAGTTTTGTTTGGTTATGTTGATTATGAGCCGTTGAAAAACAAATTCGCAACGGCCTCACCAATGATTAATGCGAATGGTGATTGTTTTTTAAATTTGAATAATTACCTAAGTCGAAAAAATTACAATTATCAACTGTTGCAATTTGGAAATAAAGTGGTTGATAATGCATCTGAATCTAAATTACTCAAAGAACAATTTATTGGGAATAATAAATTTAATGCGAATCAATGGTCGGATGATTCGTTGGAATCTAAATATGTAGAATGGACTGTTTCTGCATCTGATAAAATGGTTGGGTCCAAAGCAAAATTCTCTAACGATTTTATCTATTCATTAACAGAATATTTTCATCAGAATTTAGAAGTGTTGTATAACTTATCAGGTAAAAATGCAGAATCGATTTTACAAAATGGAACGTGGAAAATTGCCTCCGTTTCTTTTGCTGAAGTGTGGAAGAAAAAGGGGACAATAATCAACTCAACACCGCTTTGGATGTCGGTTGATATAGATAGTTCTGTTATTGATACTATTTGGATGGACAATTTAGTAAATTGGGATTTTAAAGTAAATGATTTAGAATGGCTAGATTTCATTCAGCAGAAGAATTTTTTATATAGTGTAACTAAAATTAATTCAGAAGCTATTCCTATCGAAAAGTCAATTAAATATCAAAAAGGGTTGTTTACACATAAATGGAACAACTTAATAAATTTTGTTAAACTTTATTAAAAAAATAAAAGCATGTCGAAGATTAAATTTGGAACAGATGGATGGAGAGCAATAATCGCAGATGATTTCACTGTTGAAAATGTTGCCAGAGTAGCCGAAGGAACGGCAATTTGGTTGTTGAATCATAAAAATAATCCGGGAATAATATTGGGCCATGATTGTCGTTTTGCAGGCGAATTATTCTGTCAGACCATTGCTAAAGTAATGTGCGCGAAGGGTGTTCGTGTAACAATGGCTAAAGGATTTGTTTCAACACCCATGGTTTCTCTTGGAACAGTTAAACAAAATAAAGATCTCGGTATCATAATTACAGCGAGTCATAATCCACCTGCATATAATGGTTTTAAATTGAAAGGTTCGTTTGGTGGACCATTATTACCGAAGCATGTTGCTGAAATAGAAGATGTAATTCCAGACCGTTGCTCAGTTGATTATGCAAGCATTGACTTGGAGAAAATCCATTCAGATGGATTCTTGTCTTACATTGATTTAGAAACGATGTACTGTGACCACGTAGAGGCTAATTTTGATTTGAATTTGATTAAAAATAGCGGATTGAATTTGGCCTATGACGCTATGTATGGTGCGGGCCAAAATGTGATAAAGCGAATGTTGCCTGCTATTACAAAGTTGCATTGTGAATACAATCCCTCTTTCATGGGTCAAGCTCCAGAACCCATACATAAAAATCTTACAGAGTTTTCAGAGCTTATTAAAAATGCTAAAAACATTGACTCTGGATTAGTAACTGATGGTGATGCAGACCGCATTGGATTTTATGATTCACAAGGGAATTTCGTTGATTCACATCATATCATATTATTGTTGATCCATTATCTGTACAAATACAAAGGAATGAGAGGCAAAGTAGTTACTGCTTTTTCAACTACACCGAAAGTGGCAAAGCTTTGCGCACATTATGGTATTGAAATGGAAACCGTGAAAATCGGATTTAAGTACATAGCAGAAATTATGACGAAGGAAGATGTATTATTAGGTGGAGAAGAGTCAGGTGGTATTGCTATAAAAGGACATATCCCTGAACGTGATGGTATATGGATGGGATTAACCTTATGGGAGTTTATGGCGAAAAGTGGTAAGACATTAAACGATTTAATAAACGAAGTGTATGAAATTGTAGGGCCATTTTCTTTTGAGCGAAACGATTTGCATTTGAAAGAAGAACTTAAACAATCGATTTTAAAAAATTGCTTATCCAATTATTATTCTGCATTTGGTGAATACAAAATTGTGAGAACCGAAGATTTAGATGGATTTAAATATTTCTTTGAGAATGGAGATTGGTTAATGATTCGTGCATCTGGTACAGAACCTGTTTTACGTACGTATGCAGAATCCAATTCGAGAGAGGCTGCATTCGCAATTTTAAATGCAGCAAAAGCAACGTTGTTAGGCTAACCAGAATGTATATACGAAAAGTAATAAATTTGAAAAGCATCATACTTTGTATGGTGCTTTCATTTTATATTACACATGGGCTTGCACAATCTGATTCAATAAATTACAAGCAGAGAAAGGCCATCGTTTGGGCTTCAGGCTCGACCGCTTATGCTGCAGGTATGACAGGTTTATATCAGCTTTGGTATAAAGATTACCCACAATCGTCGTTTCATTTTTTTAATGATAACGCAGAATGGCAAAAGCAAGATAAATTGGGGCATGTCGGTACTGCTTATTACCTTTCAAAATGGACAGGGGAGCTCTATCGTTATGCAGGTTATTCCAATAATAAGGCTGCATTTTTTGGGGCTTTAACCGGATTTGGATTTCAGTTTACGATTGAAATGTTTGATGGATTTAGTAGTCAGTGGGGATTCTCTTCTGGTGATTTTTTAGCAAATACTTTTGGTGCCGGATTATACTATGCACAACAGGTGGGATGGAAGGACCAATTAGTAAAATTCAAAATGTCTTATCATCCAACAGACTTTCCAATGTACAATCCAGGTTTGTTAGGAGAGAATGATTTACAAAGGTTATTTAAAGATTATAACGGTCAAACCTATTGGATTTCGTTCAATATAAAAGGATTGTTGTTTCAAAACAAAAAAATTCCTGCTTGGTTGAATTTGGCGCTGGGTTATACTGCTTCCGGTATGACTGGTGCTCGTGTAAATAAAAGCACTTATAACGGAAAAGAAGTACCGCAATTTGTAAGAGAACATGCTTTTGTGCTGTCTCCTGATATTGATTTAACAAAAATTAATTCCAAACGGAAATCAATTAACTTTATAAAAGAAGTATTTGGATTTATAAAAGTACCGCTGCCTGCAATAAAATTAAAAAATAATGGAAAGGTAAGCGGAGAATTAATTTATTTTTAGTTACTTTTTTTTAGTTTTTTTATCAGGATTTTCATGAAAATAAAATCGAAGGTCAAATGTTAAATAGTCTCCTTGCAAGGTGGTTTTACCCTTCGAATCAGGAAGTTTTCCAAAATCTCTTTGCTCGTAATATTCTACCATTGTATCGTAAATGGTAGATATGGAGCGGTGGTAACTTGCACCAAAGTAATACGTCCCTTTCTTTCCGTTTCTATATTCCCATCCTAGATTAGCTAATACCCCCGCATTGATCTTGCTTTTTCGTGCAGAGAATTGAAGCATGTACGTTGGTTCATAGGTGAAAATATCCGAAGGAAATATATCGATGGAACCACCCATTGAAGCACTCATCCATATTTTTGGATCAAGTTGAATATAAATCAAAGCACTTAGCGGAATCTCATAACCTATTATTGAAAAATCACTTTTGTAAATATCATTCGTGTCTTTAATGGTTAAATCGTAGTTACGCTTCACGTAAAGGATTCCAGATTCAAAAGTTAATTTTTTTGTAATTCCTCTTCGTACAAGCACTCCAGTGCTATAGCCTGAATGCTGAGCTAGCGTGTAATAAATATTATTGTTTTCAAAATCTTTTGGTCCTGTACGGAAATAACTACTAGAAAAAATTGGTCGGTAACAAAATCCAAACTGTGTAGTATTAATCTGTCCGAGCAAGCTTAATTTTATCAAGCTAAAAAAAACAAATAATACAACCGACTTTTTCATGCTACAAAAATGAAAAAAATAAATTAGTTATTGAACTAATTCAAAGGTAATCGTCGAAAAGGCTTGTGTAGTTTCTACCTTTTTACAAACACCTTTTTCATACGTATAAATACTGTTTTGATTTTCACCTGTAATTAATTGATAATTGGCCCCGATTTTTTTAATAGGTAAAAAGTTTCCTTGATTATCAGACCATATTTTGTTTTTGTTTTTTGGCTCCGTAAAATAGAGTTCTGGTATAGCAGTAAGGATATTTTCAGAAATTGTTTTTTGATTGCCCGAAATATCTTTAAAAATATAATGGTCGCCTTGTTGTGAAGTAGAATTTTCCACTTGCTTAATTCCATTTACATATTGAATTAAATTGGACGATTTTAATTTTCCATTTTCAAATATCGATTTTAATTCGTAATTTATTTCAATAGATATGATTTTGGTTGTTTTAATTTTGGATTGTAACGAAAACTGATAATTGCTTTTCTTCCCACTTTTTACTGCGATTAAGGAACCACTATCTCTTCCATCAACCTTGACTTTGTAAATTAATTTCTGAGCAATAGAAGAAGTTGTAAAAAGTAAAATGCTTGAAAGAAGGAAGAATAGTTTTATTGATTTCATGAGTTATAAATTAATTAAAATAAAAGAGCCGCTACTAAGTAACGGCTCTTCTAAATGTTTTATTGATTAGTTAAAAATTAATTTACCTGTCGCTTCCCCTTTATCAAATGTAGTTTTAATAATATATACTCCTGCATCTAATTTATTTCTATCAATCGTGAATTGTCTGTTGTTGATGGCATCAACATTTAAAATTAAATTACCTAAGATATCATACAATTTAACAGTTCTTATTTCTCCTGCTAAAACATCAGCATAAATTGTTGAAGTTGATGAAGCAGGATTTGGACTTACACGAACGTTAGATGAAAGGTTTTGCATATAATTAATACCTGTTGTTAAACTCAAGCAGGTAACAATTCGTGGATTAACGTATCCCATAATCGTATCGATGTATGCGGTTGCTTTTGCTTTTGACATATCAGGATTGGTCATAAGTGCATTTTGATAAACGGCAGTTCCTTGTGCTGCAGGGTATCCTAAAAATTGAGCAACCATAACAGTAGTTGTTGA
>JBJTMY010000040.1:0-3331 GCA_046073825.1 Bacteroidota bacterium | reverse complement strand
GCAACTGCCTTCTAAGCAGTAGGTTCCGCGTTCGAGTCGCGGCGGGACCACTTAGCACTTTTTTTACCAAACATTTTTAGCTTTTCACTTAAAAAATATTACACTTTCGCCAAATTTTTTGTCAATTATTTGGAGTCCATTAATCTAAAGGGGAAATTTACAATTAGATATTATTTATCGTTACCGTTTTTATCCATACTTATCCCATTTTTAAATTAACTACTAACCCAATAATTATTATGAAATTAAATTACAAATCATGGTTTGTACTGATGTTTACGTTCATTACGTATTTTTCATCGGCTCAAACAACGTGTAGCCCAACTACCTACACTTCATGTCCTGGATTCAGAACCCAGACTCAAGGAGGATGGGGAGGAACTCTTAATGGAGCGAACCCTACCACCTATTTGTTTGCAAATTTTGCGAGTGCTTTTCCTAACGGTTTAACTGTAGGATGTACTCGTAAAATCCAATTCACCTCTGCAAGTGCGGTGCAAGCCTTCTTACCACAAGGTGGAACCGCTGGTCTTTTACCTGCTGGTACAACTGTTAATCCGACTAAAAATTCGATGGCCAACGTTTTGGCTGGACAGTTAGTAACGCTCGCATTAAATATGGGTTTCGACAGTTATGATCCAAACTTTGGTTCATCGATTTACAATTTAAAAGACTTACGCATCGCAACAGGACCTTTTATGGGAATGACGGTAGAAGAATTTTACAATGAAGGTTGTAAAAGAATTGGTAATTGCTACACGGGCAATTTAACATTTTCTCAATTTAACACTGCCGCAACTGCAATTAATGAAAATTATGACAACGGAACAACACATGGCAACTATTTATCTTGCCCATTGGTAATTTCGTCTCGCGTAAATAATTTAACTTGCAACAATGATGGATCAGGCTCAATAAAAATAACTGTTACCAATGCTGTTGGTTCATATAGTATTTTATGGAGTACAGGTGCAACAACTGCTACAATTACAGGTTTACAAGCAGGCACTTATACGGTTACGATTACTGACACCCTTGGTTCAGTTAGTAAATCTTACACAGTAACACAACCATCACCATACGTTTTAACTACCTCTGGAGTTGATGTTAAATGTTATGATGGAACAGATGGCAATGCCAATGTTAATGTAACAGGAAACACCCCTCCCTATTCGTATGTTTGGTCAAATGGACAAACTACAGCTGCTATTTATAATTTAACAGCAGGAACATATAGTGTAACAGTAACGGATTCAAAAGGATGTCAATCTAATTCATCATCTATTTCAATTTCACAACCTAGTCTAATGGTCGTTACAAACAACCAAACAAACGTAAGTTGTAATGGAGGAAACAATGGTTCTGCATCATTAAATGTTACAGGAGGCACTTCTCCTTATTCTATTTTATGGTCAACAGGGGAAACTACTACATCAATCAGTAATTTATATGCAGCACAATATGAATTTAATGTAACGGATGCAAATGGATGTAATGGTTCTGGAAGCAACGATATGATTACGATTACTCAGCCATCAGCTCTAACTGTTCCTAACAGAACGATTAATAACGTGTCTTGTAATGGAGGAAGCAATGGCTCAATTGCTGTTAGTATAGGCGGTGGCGTTAGTCCTTACTCTTATTTATGGAGTAACAACGCAACTACTTCTACTATTTCAAATTTATCAGCGGGAACATATGATTTAACAGTTACAGATAATAACAACTGTGTATTAAATCGTAGTTATACGATTACAGAGCCTACAATGCTTAACTTGAATATTAATTCATCTAATGTACTTTGCTATGGCGGAAATACAGGTTCAGCAAGTGGTATTGCAACAGGTGGGACCACTCCTTACTCTTATGTGTGGTCAACGGGGGCTATCACATCTTCATTAAACAACTTGGTTATCGGGACGTATACGTTAACTGCTACAGATGCTAACGGATGTTCAGCAGCATCATCAGCGACAATTACACAACCACTAGCATTAAGTGCCACAACAAGTTCAATAAAAGTATCTTGTTATGGTGGTAATGATGGAACTGCAACAGTTGCTGTTACTGGCGGAACTACTCCTTATTCTTATTTATGGAGCAATGGCAGCACATCTTCAACAACAACCGGTGCTGCAGGGACTTATACCGTTACAGTTACTGATGCAAATGGTTGTAAAATTACACGTTCTCGTTGCATCTCACAGCCAACTGCTATCAATTTAACAATCAGCAAAACAAACGTATCTTGCAATGGCGGAAGTAATGGAACTGCAACTGCAAATCCAACAGGTGGAACGGCTCCATTCAATTACCTATGGTCGAATGGTGCCACTACAAAAATCAACAGCGGTTTAGCTGCTGGAACCTACACCGTTACAGTAACTGATGCTAAAGGTTGTGTAAAATCTTGTGCTACTACAATCACACAGCCAACTGCACTTACTTCTACACTAACTGTTACGAATGTTTCATGTTATGGAGGAAATAATGGCTCCATAATAACAGCTACAAATGGAGGTACTACTCCTTATGCATACATTTGGTCAAACGGTGCCACTACTGCTAACATCAACAATTTAACTTCAGGAATGTACACTGTATCAATTACAGATGCGAAGGGTTGTACATTATCAAAATCAAAGAGGGTTTGCCAACCAACAGCTCCATTAACGCTAACAAGCAGCCATACAAATGCTACGTGTAACGGAGGAAGCAATGGATCAGCAGCTGTAACAGCAGCCGGTGGTACATCACCTTATTCTTATTCATGGTCAAATGGTGCAACTACAAGTTCTATATCAAATATTTCAGCAGGTACTTATACTGTTGTTGTGACAGATTCAAAAGGTTGTCAAACAACTTCAACAATTATAGTTTCTCAACCTACTGCAGTAGTAATTTCTACATCTGTTACCAATGTGCTTTGTTACGGTGGTAATGGAACCGTTGTAGTTTCTGCTAATGGTGGAACAGCACCTTACTCAGGTACTGGTTCTTTCACTGTAGTTGCTGGAAATTATAACTATACAGTAACGGATGCTAATGGATGTTCTGCTTCTACTTCTGCTACGGTTACTCAACCTTCTGCATTATCTGCTTCTACTTCTGTAACCAACGTTTTATGTAATGGTGGTAATGGAACCGTTGTGGTTTCTGCTAATGGTGGAACAGCACCTTACTCAGGTACTGGGTCCTTCTCTGTAGCTGCTGGTGTTTATAACTATACTGTGACGGATGCGAATGGTTGTACGGCCTCTACTTCTGCTACAGTTACTGAACCTTCGGCTTTAACAGCTTCTACTTCTGTAACCCACGTTTTATGTAATGG
>JBJTMY010000039.1:0-22632 GCA_046073825.1 Bacteroidota bacterium | reverse complement strand
AAGCAATCACGATACAAAATAAATTTTTCATAGTAATTTGGTTTACTATGTAACGGAGATGGATAGAGAAAAGTATAGCTCTCTACTTCAAAATCAACTGCTCCAAACTTACCCCATCAGCTTATAAATTATTGTCAATATTCCAAACCCCACCACGACCAATAAAACCTTTTTCATAAAATAAAAAAAATAATTAAAAATCTACACTTTCATATATTATCACTTTGTTTTTGATGGTTGGTTTGTTGAACTCAAGTTCATAAAAATCACTTTCTAGTTTTAAAAATAGTGGATCACGCTTTCCTCTTATCAATCCAATAAAATTAATCAATCCCGTTAGCTTTTCAATAAACAATTTTCTAAAGAACCCTATATTTAATTCATCCTTTAAATCAAAATGTTTTTGCGCAGCATTTGTCAAACCATTCACCTTGGCATGATGAATCATTGCTCGAACTTGCTTCATCATTTTTCGATCGACATTAACTTTCTTATTTACGACCAAACCAGTAACCGTTTGCTGTCGTGAATTTGATTTAATTCTCACCTTCTTATTATTTACAACAAATCCATTCAACTGAATTATTTCTTTAAGCATAACAACCAACAAGTCTGAAATTTCATTATCCGATGAAAATGTTAAGTCATCAGCATATCGCGTATAGGTAAGTCCATAAGTCTTTGAAAACTCCATCAAACATTGATCTAGTTCCAAACAAATAAAGTTGGAGATAACTGGCGATGTTGGAGCACCTGTTGGCAATTTCCCTTGGTATGTAACTAATAATGTTATGGCGGCAGCAACTAACTTATTATAATTAAAATGATTCTCTAAAAACAATTGATAAATTCTTTGAGAAGAAATGGAATCGAAGAAATTCTTCAAATCCATATTTAAAATATACTTTTTGCCAACATGAGGTTTTGCATTTTCAATAATATTGATGCGTTTTTCAATCTTATAAAAATTAGGGACAAAACCATGGACTGAATTTGGTTTGATGCATAAATAATAAGATTGTAAAAAGGAATTTAAAATTCTTTGGGCTCGTTTAAGATTTTCATCAGGACTATCAATTGAACGAACTCCTCCTGATTTTTTCTTAATTTTATAGGACTTATAAACCGGATTATTTACCAACTCTTTTAACGTGAACAAATCGGTATATAGCAGATGAGAGATATTCGCGTGATTTTTCATCGATAAAAGCATTACCGACTTAATTACATGCTTTTTAACACCCAAATTATTTTGCTTCAAAAAAATAAAACAATCCTCAAGCTTACCAAATCGCCAAATCTCCTCGTGATATTCTCGAAGGACCTCCTTAATATTTTCTTTATAATTCATAAATTAAAAAGAGCCGTTGTTCATTATCTTGATTGAATTACACTATTGATGAGGAGTGAGCTCAGCGAATGACGAAGAAATAGTCGTTTAGCTTTACCCAACTGATCACGGGTTGCAGGAACACAACCACTATGTCTCTTTATGTTGACATCATAATGTTGATTGCAACGGCTCTAAAGTTTTTAATATTAAAAATCAGGTAAATCAATTAATCGATCATTTGCGAATTCAAAATTATCTTCGAAATTGTCATAATCTTTTATCAGACAAATAGCCATCATGCAGTGTAATCTAAAATGTTCTAACCTTCCCAGCCTGTTTTTCACCACCATCACTTCCATTAAACCATGGGTAGCGGTACCATCTTCTAACATTTCTAATTGATAATATTCAGGACGATACAACATCAATACTTTATCAGCTTCTTGTTCAATAGACCCACTGTCCCTTAAATCTGATAATAGTGGTCGTTTTGATGAGCCTCTAGATTCAACAGCCCTGCTTAACTGACAAGTAGTGATAATACAAACGTTAAATTCTTGAGCAAGCTTTTTTAACTCACGGCAAACATATCCCACTTCAAACTCACGGTTGTTTCTTGCTTTTGAAGGAATTATTGCTTGTAAAAAATCGACAATTATAACTCTTAATTTTTTTGCTTTTATGTCTCGAATTAAGTCTGCTTTAAAATCCAAAAAATTCAAATAATTACATCCTGAAACATGTAACTTGAGTCCTTTAATAATTTCACCCACTTTATTTATCATTTCCTTATTTAAATCTGTCAATTCATTGTAATCAAATTTATACGTTGGAATTTGACACAGATTGGAAAGAATACGTAGAGTAATAGTTTCTTCCGAATCATCATACGTATAAAATTGTGTATTCTGTGTTTTAGCAATATTAATAGCAAGGTTGATGGCAAACTGTGTCTTACCCATTCCCGGACGAGCACCAATTACCACAAATTCGCCAGGTAAAAATCCTCTTATCGTCCTATCAAAATCAGCGAATCCAGTTTTTATAAAATCATGATTTAACCCGTTGCCATTCACCTTAGATAAAGTATCATCATATAAATCACTAATGGACTTACCCTCTTTTTTAATTGGTTCATGTAAATCCAATTGGTTAATTAAATTAATTAATCGAAGAGTAATTTCAGAATCAGAAAAAGATTCATTATTAATAATACTTTCTAATTTTTCTCGTAAACTATATTTCATGGAGTGAAATTATTATTTGGTTGGATTTAATTGGATGCTGTTAATAAATTAAAATGTATTGAAATTCAATACTAATTTAAAAGGCAAATTATCTCACATTATTATCTAACAAAACTACATTGACTGCTTCGTAATGATAAGTTTGTTCCACACCGTTTGAATCGACGAACGAATCTAAATAAGCAGTATCACGCACAAGGAAGGCTACATTAGCTATATAATAACCCAATCCATCACTATTGTAATTCAACAAAACTGTATCTCCTGCTTTTACTGGTAAGGAATCAATATTAAAAGCATAAACCAATTTGTTTTTTCTAATAGTTTTTGCTCTCCACTTTATATTCTTGCAAACTTCAGAATTGGATTGATTGCAGGAAATAGTCAATGAAAGTCCCACCGTCATTGCCGATAATAGTAATTTTTTTATCATGTTTTTAGGTTTGATATTTCTGAACGAAATAAGAATTCAGACATTGCATTCGAACAAAAATATTTTTTACATGACGAAAATAATCAGGGTAAACACTTATCACAAAAAGCTGCAAGCTTGCAGAAATCACAAATTCTATTTCATCAGATAATAAATTAATAGCCCATAAATCAATATGGGGATGGCCACACATATCCAAAAGGAACTTGCCACATAATTACTTCCGAATTTATTAAACGAATTCAGGAAACGAACTGATAAATCAAACACATCATCACAAAAGCTTTTGAAGTTTTTAATAGCAAGCCAAAACAGGAAATAAAAAACTCCACCTACCATCGCACAATAATGCACTCCGAAAATGCCATCCAACATGAACAACCACGAATAAGGAATAACAAAATAATAGACGATTATATTCATCTCGTTATAGGTCATGCCAGTAAAACGACCCATAAGCCATAATGCTCCTGCTACTATTCTAAATATCTTTTTAATCATTGGCTATTTCAGTATTCACCAAACTCTTTAATCGCCTCTTTCAATTCTTTTATTCGATCAGCCGTCAAGCTCTCTAAACAACCAGAGTAGATCATGGGTTGCATACTTCCACCTTCGTAAAAAGAAGCTTCGAATTTACAATGCGAATCACGGTATTTAATCCAATCGTTCTCTGCTTTTATCAATAGATTTTTTCCGTTCTCATCTAATTTCGACATCAACAGCTTATATACTTTATTCAACTCCGTATCCGCTTTATAATAGCCCTGGGCAGCGGTTTGATTCATTTCTGCCTGGGTTTGAGCGTTTGCAATATTGGCTACCAATAAAACAACGATAAGAAATGTTATTGCTTTCATATTGTAAATATTAAAATTTATTAAAACTTAAAATTAATGAAAAACAACACGCATAAAATTCTACACCACCACTTCCCATTCCCCCACTTTCTCATTTACCACACCAATTGCTTGCATGCAACTTTCTGGGATATTATACTGGCGCATCAATGCTAAAAGCTCATCTATCGCTTCAGGTGCTACCGCTACTAATAAACCACCACTTGTTTGTGGATCGCAGCCTAGATGTAATACATCCGCAGAGGGCTCTTTTACTTTATGCCCGTAACTATTCCAATTGCGATAGGTAATAGCAGGAATTGTATATTGCGCTAAATAATGATTAATATTTGGAAGCAATGGCCATTGCTCTGTGTTTATCTCCGCCGACAAACCCGTTTCGTTGAGCATCTCTAATAAATGTCCGAATAATCCAAAACCCGTAATATCGGTTAATGCATGCACACCTTTCAACTCTGCTAACACCTCTCCTATTTTATTCATCGTGCACATGGTATTAATAGCATTCATAATATCTTCTTCAATCGCCTTTCCCATCTTTTGTGCAGTAGTGATAATGCCTACTCCAAGTGGCTTGGTAATAAATAATACATCACCTGCTTTTACTCCTTGATTGGTTAACACTTTATCTGTCTTGACTAATCCATTTACTGCTAATCCAAAAATCGGCTCAGGACTGTCTATGCTATGTCCGCCTGCTAACGGAATACCTGCCTCATCACATACTTGAATAGCACCTCGCATTACTTCTGAAGCTACACTCGCTGGCAATTTATCAATTGGCCATCCTAATATTGCTAATGCCATTATTGGCTTACCACCCATCGCATATACATCGCTGATGGCATTGGTTGCAGCTATTCTTCCAAAGTCAAAAGCATCATCTACAATGGGCATAAAGAAATCAGTGGTGGCTACTAACGCTTGTCCATTACCTAAATCGAATACGGCTGCATCATCATTGCTCGCATTTCCAACCAATAATCCTGGGAATTGTAATTTACTTTTCGCATTTCCAATAATCTCCGACAAAACGGAAGGCGCAATTTTACACCCACATCCGTACCCATGACTAAACGCTGTTAACTTAATCGGATTTTCCATTTTATAATTCACTCTTTTTATTAATCATGTTTCGTATTGATACGTCCTTGTTGTCCCAATTAAAATCGACAGATACAATCTTTTTATTGCTTTGAGTAGATCCTGAATGATCATAGGTCTTGTCATAATAGGTAAGCATCTTCTCCACCCAACTACGGACCTCCCCAACCGTTAGATGCTCGATTGCTTCTTTTGCATGTTGCGGACCCATTCTGCGTGATACATCCATCGTTTTCTCAATCAAAATATCCTTATCGAAAAATCCATATTCATTCATAATTCTATCGGCACGCACTTGTCTATCAACATTCACAACTAATTTGGCAGATGTTCTGATTTGATCGAACAAAGCATTCGGAATTTGATTCTTTCCTATATGGCGACTTTCATTTTCTATCCATAATGGCTCCTGCTGATTAGTGTATGATAAATTCCAACCAAGATAATTTTCAAATTGCTCTTGTGTGTATTGCTCTGCTTGTCCTAATGCACCAAAGGCAGAGCCCTTATGATGAGCAATCCCCTCTAAATCGACAATCTGTTCACCAGCCTCTTGCAACAAATGTAACATCTCTGTTTTACCTGATCCCGTTTGTCCTCCGAGCACAATTAAATTTCTTCTTTGAGAATAAGTCTCAATTACCCAATGTCGAAATGTTTTATATCCGCCTTTTAACAACACCACTTTAAATCCTGCCATTTGTAAAATCCAGGCTAAAATATTCGAACGCATTCCGCCACGCCAACAATAGACCATGACATTTTTCTCGGGTGCTAATTCACTTGCACGAATAATCTTTTGATGAAACTCGGGACCGATTAATTCAAAACCTTTCAGCACAGCAGCTTCTCTTCCTTGTTGCTTATAAATCGTTCCAATTATTTTTCGAGCTTCATCATCCATCAGTGGTAACGACATCGCTCCAGGAATATGTCCGCGTTTATACTCCGACGTACTTCGAGCATCCAGTAAAGGATACTGTTTACTTTTAAAAAGCTCAATAAAATCTTCGATGGGAATAGTGCGACTTTGCATCGAACAAATATAAAACTTATAAGCACTATTTATCTTTGAAAATCATTATTTGCTGCATATTTTTACTAGATGAAAAGCTTTGCCGAAATAAATAGCATTTTATCTTCAAATAAAGATTACTTGTCTAAAAAATACAAAATAAAACACTTGGCCATTTTTGGTTCATATAGCAGATCTGAGGAAACTAAAAATAGTGATACTGATATAATGGTTGAGTTTGAAAAACCAATAGGAATTGAGTTTATTGATCTTGCAAATGAACTTCAAGAAATTTTAAATATCAAAGTCGATTTAATTTCTAAAAATGGAATCAAGCCATAATATTTTTCTGTAATACAAAACGACCTGATTATTGTTTACTGATTCAAATTATTTTCTTAGTTTTTTCAAAATTATTTTTTTAGATACTATTTCTGACTTGTCAGCCTCATTAATTAAATATGACAAGCCTATGTCTTCAAATTGATTTTCAGATATTACTTTAAATTCAACTTCAGCTTGTTTCAAATATTTAGAAAGAAGTCTTAATTTTCCTTCTGAAATAGATTTAGTCAACAACATTTTCATTAAATCAATATTAAAAAACAAAAGCCTATTTTCAAAATAAAAACAGCAGTCGAATCATCATCTGCTGCCATTTATAAAAACTGTTTGGATACTTAATTCAAACTTGGGTCTTCCGGGAATGTAGAAAGTATTGCGTACTCATTTCCCATCGACTTTAAAACCTTTCCCCATAACACTTCGGGCTCACCTAAAAAACTAAAATCAGTGGGTGCATCTGTCACAAGCCAAGCTTTTTCGCGCATCTCATTTTCTAGTTGATCAGGTTCCCATCCCGAATAACCTGCATAAAATCGTATCTGCTCTGTAGATACTTTTTTATCTTCAATTAATTGCTTTAAAGTATCAAAATCTCCACCCAACCAAATACCAGTAGTAATCTCCATTGCCCCAGGCAAAATTTCGCCAATTGTATGAATGTAAAAAAGTGTGTCTGTTTCTACGGGTCCGCCAAAATATAAAGGCGCATCAAAATCAGGAAATTCATCGACCGCTTGGTTGACGGTAACCTCGGTTGGCTTATTTAAAATAAATCCTAATGTCCCTTTATTATCATGCTCACTTAAAAGCACTACCGAACGTTTGAAGAATGCATCTGCTAAAAATGGCTCCGAAATTAGTAAGCTTCCTTGTAGAGGTTCAAATATTCTTTTCATAGCGAATCTGTTTATTGAATGATTAAACTGAGATGATTGTTTTTTGTTGCCTTTGCTTATGCTATTTTACTACGATATTAATTGAAAAAACGAAAAACCTTACATTTTCTTACAATTTCTTGAATTTTCTATCTGCCTAATCTGAAATAAAAACAAATTATTAGGAAAGGATGTTATACTTTTGTCTCGAATATTGCACTATGTCACAAGGATCTCCTTTCAGTCTTCATTTACAACAAATGCGTGAACAATACGACAAAGGAATTTTGTCGGAAAATGATCTTCATGAGAACCCAATGAAGCAATTTGAAAAATGGTTTACGGTTGCTTTAAATAATGAAGTGCCTGAACCAAATGCCATGTGCTTCACCTCGGTTACTAATAATAAGCCTTCATCACGTATTGTTTTATTAAAAGGTCTTGATGAAAGAGGGTTTGTTTTTTTTACAAATTATCAAAGTCGCAAAGGAGAAGAGATAAATCACAACACGAATGTTTGCCTTAATTTCTTTTGGCAACCACTGGCTCAGCAAGTGCGAATAGAAGGCGAAATTAGGAAGGTAAGTGCAGAAGAATCGGACGCATACTTTGCAGTTCGCCCGCGTGAAAGTCAAATTGGTGCATGGGCATCGTCGCAATCGTCACTTATTTCTTCTCGAAAAGACTTAGAAGATGAAGTCATTCGTTTAAATGCTTTATATGAAAATAAAATTATTCCTCGACCGCCTCATTGGGGAGGCTATCTAGTAATCCCCAACAGAATTGAATTCTGGCAAGGACGTCCTAATCGTTTACATGATCGTTTTTTATATGAACGAAATAATGAAAATTGGATGGTATTCCGTTTAGCCCCTTAGTAATTATTAAAAAACCATTATGAAATTCGGACAGTTATTTCTTGTTGCGCTCATTTTAATTATTGATGTTTATGTTTATCAGGCATTCAAGTTTACCCTAAGAAACACGTCGGATTATTCTCAAAAAATCTCTTCGATCATATTCTGGTCTTTTACCGCATTTAGCATCGGTGTTGTTTTGAGTACAATGATCTGGGACCTTCAAACTTGGCCTAAATTTATTCGCACCTATTTTACAGCATTTGTTTTCATTATTATGATTTCTAAATTGCTGATTTTGATTTTTATGTTGGTTGATGATTTAACGCGTTTTGTTAGATGGAGTTATTCAAAACTATTTCCAACAAAACAAATGGCTGATGTTTCTAACAGTAATGTATTACCGCAAGGCATAACACGTTCTGATTTTTTAGTGCGATTAGGAATTTTTGCCGGCTCTCTTCCTTTTATCAGCTTACTCTACGGAATGGCAAAAGGAGCTACCGATTATCATGTTCGTAAAGTAAAATTAAAACTCCCTAATCTTCCAAAAGGATTTCATGGGTATAAAATGGTTCAAATTTCGGATATTCATTCGGGCAGTTTTGTATCACAAGAACCATTGAATCGTGCAGTAGGCATCATCAATGGACTCAATCCGGATATCATTTTATTTACTGGCGACTTAGTGAACAACCGCAATGATGAAGTGATAGAGCACAAACCAGCACTTTCGAAATTAAAATCAAAGCATGGCGTTATTTCTATTCTTGGCAACCATGATTATGGCGATTATGTATTGTGGGAAAGTGATGCTGCAAAGAAGCAAAACCTACAATCGTTAATTAACCATCATAAAGAAATGGGTTGGGATATCTTACTTGATGAACATCGAATATTAGAAAACAATGGAGATAAAATTTCTTTGATTGGGGTTCAGAATTGGAGCACGCATTTACGCTTTCCAAAGTATGGAAGTATGAAGAAAGCCACCAAAGATATTGCGTACGCAGATTTCAATATTTTACTCTCTCACGATCCATCACATTGGAGAGGAGAGATTATCAGCGACTATCCCAAAGTGGATTTAATGCTTGCCGGACATACGCATGGATTTCAATTCGGAATTGAAATTCCTTATTTCCGTTGGAGTCCTGTGCAGTACATTTACAAAGAATGGGCAGGTTTGTATCAAGAAGGACATCAGTATTTATATGTAAACCGCGGACTAGGATTTTTAGGTTATCCTGGCCGTGTAGGGATATTACCTGAAATCACCTTGTTTGAATTAGAATGTGCTTAATAAATCAGTCATGTTAAATCCTCAATTGTATTTAATTCCTTGTGGACTGAGTACGGATACAGCTCCTGAAATGTATTTATCTGCAAGTACGCTTGCTATTATTCGCAAATTGAAAGTCTTTATAGTAGAAAATGAAAAATCAGCCAGAGCCTTTTTAAAGCAATGTGCGATTGAAACTCCGCAAGCCGAGCTAACTATTTTTGAATTAGACAAACACGATCCAAAACAAAATATCAATTCGTTTTTAGATCCATTAAAGAATAAAATCCCTACTGGATTATTAAGTGAAGCGGGTTGTCCTGCAGTAGCTGATCCGGGTGCACGTGTTGTAGCTGCTGCACACAAGGCAAATATTAAAGTAAAACCCTTAATAGGTCCTTCTTCTATTTTGTTGGCGTTAATGGCTTCGGGATTAGATGGACAACGATTTTGTTTTCATGGTTACTTGCCAATCGATAGAAACGATCGAATAAAATCGTTGCAACATTTAGAAAGATCTTCACAACAACGCAACGAAACACAAATTTTTATTGAGGCGCCTTATCGAAACAATGCAATGTTGAAAGATATACTAACGGCATGCAATAACGAAACTCGATTATGTATTGCTTCGAACATCGATACCGACGCAGAAAGCATCCGCACAATGCGCATCCAAGAATGGAAAAAACAAATTCCTGAATTGCATAAAATACCGGTGGTGTTTTTGATTTTGTGATTTCTATTTATCAACTATCGTGTTTACGCATTGAAAAACAAGTTCTATCTAGTTTAGGAGGATTGTTATAATCGATATTGTAAGCACAACAGATGAGATACCAAGCAGCTGCAAATCGCTCTTTTGGCGTTTTACTTAACCAATACTCTTTGTAATTATCCGCCGACTTATAAGTATTAATCTTAAAAGCCGTTCGATCAAATTTTGGTTTCTCCATGAATTAAAATCACAAATTATTTCTTTTTTCATCCCGAATCCTCAAGAATCACGTTAGCAAATTAGCACATCATCAAATTATCAAATCAGCACATCTTCAAATTTTCAAATTGTGTATTTATCAAATCATCACATCGCGAAGCTTCGCTAGCAAATTATCAAATTAGCAACCTATTTTAGACCTCTCCCTGCCTCTCCAAAGGAGAGGATTTATACTTGAATAGATATAACAACTTCCTCAAATATCAAACAAATAAACTGAACTACTTTATTAAAAAATCATTTTCAAATCAGCACATTGACAAATTATCAAATTAATTTATCGCTTTATTCACCATCCCAACAATCTCTCCTTCCAACTTCACCGCTTGCTCTTCTATGGCCGCTGCCTTCTTTAGTATTTCAGCAACAAATGTTTTGTCATCGTAGCTACCTGTATTTATTCGGACGTTCATGTGAGCACCTAAAACAGCAGTGCGGGCGCATAATGCTCCTACTCCTGCATCCGTAATGGAATTCGGGTTACCAATGGCAACCATTTCTTTCATTACCTCCATAGAAGCCAATGAAAGTTCCATGACTTTCAAAGGAACTTCAATAGCATATTTTGTTGCATCTTGAATAGCTTGCTTACGGATTGCTTTCTCTTCGTCTGTACCTTTAGGTAAAGCAAATCCATTCATAATCGCATTAAAAGAACGAGTATCTTCATCAACTAAGTCCATTAATTGTTTTTTATACAACTGACCTTTTTCGGCCCAATTACTGAACTCTTCCCAGCGATCTTCCCAACCTTTTTTAGAGGCACTTAAATTTGCGACCATCGTTCCCAATGAAACACCTAAAACAGCCACATAAGCAGAAATAGATCCACCACCTGGCGCAGGCGACTCGCTAGCAGTTTCATCAGCAAACGCTGTTAATTTCATGTTTACCAACGGAGCTTCATTTCCTTCGTTTAATACATATTCAATAATTCGTTGCTTTGGATCAAAAGGACCTAGCTCATCTAATCCCATCGATTTTACAGCTATATGAATCAACTCCTGATCACTAACACCTGCGGATAACCGTTGTTTCTTCAAAAAGTATTTACCTGCATCGAGCATTGCGCTTAAAGGCACCAAACCAACTAACTCACTTCCTGTTACTCTTGCTCCACGATTAAAGGCACTCTTATAACACTCCTCAAAAACGATGTGTAATGGTGTTTCTCTAAATTGTGTGATGTTGATTGATACTTGCGCTTGACCGTATTCTTCAATATACCAACCAATTGCCTTCACGCCTTTTAATGAACCCGGAATTCTGATTTCATTGCCTTGTTCATCCAACACCTTCTTTCCTTTTTCATCTGTCTTAATTCGACCAGCTTCGCGAATATCAAAGGCAATTGAATTAGCACGCTTTACTGATTTAGTATTTAAATTAACATTGTATGCAATTAAAAAATCACGTGCACCGATAACTGTTCCACCCGACTTTGCAGAAAATTCAGCAGGACCAAAATCAGGTTTCCATTGAGGCTCTTTTATCTTTTTGAAAAATCCTTCGTACTCACCTGCACGGATTACCGAAAGATTACTTCTCGACTTATCTGCTTGGGCCTCTTCATATAGATAAACAGGGATGTTTAGTTCCTCACCCACTCGCTTTGCCAACTTCTGACTCCAAGCAGCAGTTTCTTCCATTGAAATATTCGCAACTGGAATAAACGGACAAACATCCGTTGCCCCCATTCGCGGATGCTCCCCGTGATGCTTGGACATATCAATTAACTCTGAGGCTTTTTGAATTCCTCGGAATGCAGCTTCTACAACAGCAGCTGGCTCACCAACTAACGTTACTACGGTACGGTTAGTCGCTTTACCTGGATCTACATTTAATAGCTTAACACCTTCTACTGCACTAATGGCATCAGTAATTTGATTGATAATTTGTAAATTATTTCCTTCACTAAAATTAGGAACACATTCTATTAATTGTTTCATATTTTGATTTGACTATTTTAATTTTCCGTTAATCATTACTTTATCGACAATATTTCGTCCATACGCATAAGGAATATATCCTAGCGATGAAATTTCCTTTGTGATAAATAAATTGGCTTTTTTATGAGGAACAATCGATCCTAACTCATCCATTAAACCCATTGCATACGCACTGTTCAAAGTAGCCGCATTAATCGCTTCCTCTGGCGACATTCCCAAATACAAACAAGCTAACGTTAGAACGAAGTTCATATTTCCCGAAGGAGATGAACCAGGATTATAATCACTCGCCAATGCCACTGGCAAACCAGCGTCGATCATTTTTCTTGCTGGTGGATAATGAATTTTTAAAAAGAAAGCAGTGCCAGGTAATAACGTAGGCATCGTTTTACTTCCTAAAAGTGTTTTGATTTCGTCATCGCCTACACATTCTAAATGATCAACAGACAATGCATGATGTTTAACCCCTACTTGTACGCCACCCGAAAAATCTAATTCATTTGCATGAATTTTCGGTTGAAGGCCATGCTTATTACCCGCCTCCAAAATACGGTCTGTTTCCTCCACCGTAAAAAATCCGCGATCGCAAAAAACATCGTTATAATCTGCAAGTCCTTCTTCTGCAATCATGGGTATTAATCGCTCAACAAGTAAATCTACATACGCTTTGCGATTTTCTTTAAATTCCGAAGGGAACGCATGTGCTCCTAGAAAAGTAGCTTTAATGGTTAAATCGGAAGATTCTTTCAAACGACGAATCACCCGAAGCATTTTAATTTCTGCATCGTACGACAAACCATAACCGCTTTTAATTTCAACAGCACCGGTTCCAGTCATTGTCATCTCCTGTAATCGAGAGAGGGCACCATCGAATAATTCTTCTTCCGAAGTATTGGCTAATCGTTTAGCCGAATTCAAAATTCCACCACCTCGCTTGGCGATTTCCTCATACGTTAAACCATGCACTCGATCTACAAACTCATTCTCTCGAGAACCTGCAAAAACGATATGCGTATGCGAATCACAATACGTAGGTAAAACATATCGGTTACTCGCATCAATCACATTCGTTACATCAGAATGCGGTAAATGATTCATATTTCCCAATGCGACAATCTCTTCGCCTTGAATCAACAGCCATGCATTCTCCAATACAGGAAGTTCCTTCATATCGGATCCCATAATTACATGACTACGATTCGCCTGAACAATTCCTTTGATATTTGTAATAAGTGTTCGGTTCATAATATAACAATATACGCAACGAAGATAATCAAGAAGTAACGAGTAAATTTAAATTTTATCAGGATTTAATTCACGGTTATTTACGTAAAATTGTTAAATAATAATGATTAATAAAATGTTGAAAACATCCCAATAAAACAACATTTAGCACTACTCAAAAATGGTATTTTTAATTCGTGAACTATACAGAATTGAATCTACAGATAAATCCCGTCGAATTATTTGGCGAAATGCTTACTTATCAATTAGGTGAGATTGGATTTGAAATGTTTGAAGAAACCCCACAAGGCTTTAAAGGGTATGTTCAGACATCGAATTTTAATCATGATGAAACGATGGAAATTATTGAAAGTGTAAAAGCAATGAATTGCGATATACATTATACCATTCAAGAAATCCCGTGGCAAAACTGGAATGCAGAATGGGAAAAAAATTACCAACCTGAAATCATTGCTAATAAAATTTATGTAAGAGCTGAGTTTCACGAGCCGAATTCTTCGTATTCTCATGAAATAGTAGTTCAACCACGAATGGCATTTGGCACTGGCCACCATCCTACTACTTCTCAAGTAATGGAGGCGATGCTTGATATTGATTTCAAAAACAAATCGCTGTTGGATATGGGTTGTGGTACAGGCATTCTTGCCATTCTTGGAATGCAACTAGGTGCTCGTTCAGCTTTTGCGATTGACAATGATCCGAACTCTGTAGATAACTCGATCGAAAATGCGCAGCGCAATGCTTTTCCACAAATTGAAGTAGCACTTGGTAGTAGTGAATTGTTAGAAGGGAAAACTTACGATATTATTTTAGCGAATATCAATCGAAATATTATTCTAAATGACATTGATAAATATGCAGCTTCATTAAATGATGGAGGATTATTAATCACCAGTGGATATTATACTTCAGATTTATCCGTTATCAAAAACAAAGCTGAAGAAATGCATCTTGAATACTTACAACATACTTCACAAAACGATTGGTGTTGTGCGACCTTCAAAAAACATTAATTACGAATGAAAAAAATATTTTTATCCATCTTATTTATAATTCCACAAATTGGATTTGCTCAGGTTCAAAAACCATTTTCATCAGATGCTCCAACGTTTTTTAAAGAAATAAAATCTTATCTGGAATTAACAAATAAAAAAGAAACCGAAAAATTAACCGACCGCTTTGAATCTATTTGGATTGAACAACCCAAATTCACAGCCGATCAACAGACGGTTGTCATTAAAACATGTAACGACATGTTAAAGAAAAGGCTTAAACCATTTCCTGATTTTAGCAACTACATTGAAGCACTCATTGGATTTTCAGAGTCTGGTAAATCGGAAGAGATGTTTACCAAATGGCATAATAGCTTAGACAAAATGCTGTATGGCAAAACAAAATATTTTAGTGATTATATTGAAATCTGTTCCGGTTTGTTTAGTGGAAATATTTTATACCAATCTTCCTCCACAAAATGGATGGCTAACACAAGTAATTTCATTTTCGACTTTGACTCTGTACCGAAGGTCAACTTCCCTGCTATGAATCTTACTTGTTATGCTAAATCAGATAGCAGTGTGATTTATTCCATCCAGGGTGTATATTATCCCTTGATTAAAAAATTCTATGGTACTGGTGGCAAAATAAACTGGATGCGAGCAGGCATTTCGGAAGAAGAAGCTTTTGCTAATTTAAAATCAACTGTGATTGATGTGACCAGCAGTATCTATTCGTCTGACTCAGCCGACTTTTACAATAAAAAATATTTTAAGTCTGCATTAATGGGTAAAGTGACGGATAAAATTCTTGCAAATGCAGACTCCAGCAACGCAACCTATCCTCGTTTTCAAAGCTATGATGCTAACTTAACAATCAAAGAATTAATTAAAGATGCTGACTATGTTGGTGGTTTTTCTCAACAAGGTGCGAAGATGATTGGTGCAGGTTCGAAAGACCAAAAAGCAACTTTGAATTTTAAGCGCAACGGAAAAATACAATTAAGCGTTCAATGTAAAAGCTTTGTTGTTCGTCCCGAGCGACTCAGCGCACAAAACGCAACAGCCATTATTTATTTTGAAAACGACAGTATCTATCATCCTTCACTCGATTTTAAATATGTCAATAAAGATCGGCAAGTGAGTTTAATTATTGATAATTCTACAGGAATGAGTATGCCTTTCTTTAACTCCTTTCATAAAGTAGATATGTATGTTGATGGGATTTATTGGAAGATTGATGACCCCTTGATGGAATTAAAAATGATTTCTGGTGCTGGTGCAAGTAAAATGTGGCTGGAATCAGAAAATTTATTTTCAGATGATCGCTTCCGTCAGCTACAAGGATTAAGTGAATACAATCCCTTGCAGTTAATTTACAAGTATAATAAAAGCTATGGTGATGTTATCTATTCTGCTACATTGGCGCAGATGCTTGGTGTAGCCGAATCAGAAGCGAAATCATTGATGATTTTCTTAGCGAATAAAGGCTTTTTAACTTATGATGCAGAAACTTCGAGCGCCATTGCAAAAGACAAAGTCGTTTATTATTTAGAAGCAAAAACAGAAAAAATTGATTACGATAAAATTGAAATCAGTTCTGTTATTTCCGCAAAACCTAATGCAAAATTAAACCTGCTAAATTTCGACTTAGATATGGAAGGCGTTTCCAGAATATTTTTAAGTGATACGCAGTCGGTATGGGTTACACCCGAGAATCAGCAAATCAAATTAAAGAAAAATAGAGACTTTGAATTTTCCGGAAAAGTACATGCTGGCCGTTCAGATTTCTTCGGAAAGAAATTTGAGTTTATATATGACCAGTTTAAATTTAATTTAGCGACCATTGATTCCATTCGACTGAAAGTTGTTTCAGATAATGAGTTAGACGAAAATGGAAACCCTAAGTTGATTCCGTTAAAAAGCACTTTGCAAAATGTATCCGGAGTATTATTTATTGATAGCTTAAACAATAAGTCGAGTAGAAAAAGTTATTCTCAGTATCCGAAATTTGTGAGTGATAAAGAATCTTATGTGTATTATGACCACCCTTCAATTTATGGAGGAGTGTACGATAGAAATAAATTCTACTTTAAAATTGAACCATTCACGATTGATTCACTCGATAATTTCTCCTCAGGCGGGATGAAGTTTGCAGGTACGTTTGTATCGGGAGGTATCTTTCCAGACATCAAAGAAATGGCGGTTATCCGCCCTGATTATTCTTTCGGATTCGAACGTAATTCACCGAGTGAAGGCTATCCAATGTATAATGGCAAAGGGACATTTACCAATCACATCGATTTAAGTTATGCTGGATTGTTAGGTGATGGAAAGGTTGATTACCTTAGTTCTTCTAGCACATCTAAAGAAATTGTTTTCTTTCTTGACTCTACCAATTTGCAAAATGCAGCCTTCGATTTAAGAAAAGAAATGATTGCTGGTGTTGGATTTCCAGACGCACAAGGAAAAGAAACTTCTATCAATTGGCGACCAAAGAAAGAGGAAATGTATGTTTACATGTCCACACAGCCCATTTCTGTTTACAACAAACAAGTTTCCTTATATGGAAATCTGTTGTTAGCTGCTAGAGGGCTTGGCGGAAATGGAGATGCGAGGTTTGATGCTTCCAATTTAGAAGCTCGCAACTTCTGGTTTAAACAAGATGCTTATGGCTCTGATACAGCCGACTTCAAATTAAAATCAGATATAGAATCGGTATTGGCCATTCAAACAAAAAATGTAAATGCAAAAATCGATTTAGTCAATCGCTTCGGAAATTTCATTTCCAATGGAAAAGGGTCTTATGTCAGTTTCCCTTTGAATCAGTACATCTGTTACATCGCACAATTTAAGTGGTTCATCGATAAGAATGAAGTAGAATTTGGTGATGATAATGTGGATAAAACAAAAGTTAATATAGAAGGTTCCGACTTTGTTTCTACAAACGCCTTTCAGGATTCTTTGCGCTGGAATGCAGGTTTGGCTCGATATAACTTAAACGATTATTTAATTAAAGCACGTAAAGTAAAAGAGATCTTAGTTGCAGATGCGAGTATTCAACCCAACGACACTGCTACCATTGTCATTGAGAAAGATGCCTATATGCGTCCGCTGTATCAAACAAAAGTGGTTGCAAACATCATTAGTAAATATCATACTATTACAGGAGCAACTATTCAAATTAAAGGTAGAAAAGAATACGAAGGAACAGGTCAGTATGCCTATAACGACCACGCAGGTACGCCACATTTAATAACGCTTGAACGTATTGGTGTAGATACCACCAAACAAACTTATGCTAATGGGAATATTCCTGAAAGTGAAAACTTCCAATTGAGCACCAATATTCAATATAAAGGTCGTGTGCAAATAAATGCATCCAATCCTTTGTTGAATTTTGACGGATTCGCAAGTGTAAAACATTTATGTACTGCTGGACTTTCTATCAATTGGTTTGGCTTTAAATCGGATATTGACATTAAGAATCTAACGATACCAATTGACGAACCACGTAATGAAAATGGTGAACGACTTGGCGTAGGTATCTTCTTGAAAAATGATAGTTCTGGTTACTATGCGGGATTCATTTCGCCGAAATCAAAAAACAGTGACTCTGCAATGGTAGCTGTGAAAGGTTATTTAAGTTACAATGACAAATCCAATAGCTACATCATTGCCAGTAAAGAAAAAATCGCTAACCCTGACTTACCCGGCAACAGTATTTCATTGAATAACGATTCATGTTATGTTGTAGCGGAAGGGACATTGACCCCAGGATTTAATTTCGGGCAACTTAAAACGACCTTTAACGGACGAGCTATTTTTAATCCGATGAATGATTCTACCTCGTTAGATGTACTATTAGGATTAGATTTTATGTTTAATAATGATGCTTTGAAATTAATGGCAGAAAACATATCCGCTAATGGAACACTAAAGCCTTCGAACGATACACGTGCCGTTTGGACTCGCAGTATGCGTGGAATTGTTGGTACTGAAAAAGCAGATAAGATGATATCCGAGTTTACTCTTTACGGAGCACCGAAAAAAGTACCACAAGAGCTTCAACAAAGTCTTTATTTAACGGACTTAAAGTTATATTGGAATAAGTACTCTCAAAGCTTTAAATCGATTGGGCCAATTGGAATTGGTTTCATTGATAAGAATGCGATTAGTCGTCAAATGGATGGATATTTTGAAATTCAAAAACGTAAAAATGGGGATGTCCTGAATTTGTATTTGGAAGCCGATCAAGGCAATTGGTGGTACTTCACGTATAGCCGAGGGGTATTACAAGCGGTTTCTTCGGATATTAAATTCAACGACGTAATTAATAATATGAAACCCGATAAACGAATAGCTGATAAAAAAGGAGACCTTCCATCGTACGAGTATATTCTAGGCACTGATCGTAAGAAAAATGAGTTTAAAACCCGTTTTACGGAGCCAGCTAGCGAAGAATAGTTTAAAATTAAACTACTGAATTTCAGTCGTTACGGTTTCAAATGAAAACCCTATTGCTAAAAAACAATCGATTCCCGTTCTTAAAAACGGGAATCTGACTAAATTTGAACAAGGATGTTAAGTTTCACTACTATTTCATTAATGATTTTGGCCTATATGCTGGGCTCTATTCCATCTGCAGTTTGGATTGGAAAGATGATGTACAACATTGATGTACGAGATTATGGAAGTGGTAATGCAGGAGCAACAAATACTTTTAGAGTACTAGGTAAAAAAGCGGGATTTCCTGTATTATTGATGGATATTTTCAAAGGATTTTTAGCCGTTAAACTAGTTTGGCTTTCTTCTAAATATTATCCGAATACGCAACAATTCATCAATTTTGAATTATGCTTGGCAATGGCGGCTTTAATTGGCCACATCTTCCCATTATTTGCTGGATTTAGGGGTGGAAAGGGAGTTGCTACCTTACTGGGTATCCTTTGCGCAGTGCATTTAGGTGCCGCTGGAATTTGTGCCGGGGTATTTACCATCTCCTTATTATTGACTCATTATGTATCCGCCAGTTCATTATTATCGGCGCTTTCATTTCCTATTTCCATCATGTTTATCTATCAGGAATCAGTACCCAGTCTGAATATATTTTCAATTTTTGTTTGCATTTTGGTTTTCATTACCCATCAGAAAAATATCGAACGACTTTTAAAAAATGAAGAGTCGAAAGTTGGATTTCTCTCCAAAAAAAGCAGTTGACTTTTATCAACTTCAAAATAGCTAATTTCAAATATCATTCATTTTCAATAAAATACAGCATTTAACAAAAGTTGTATTTTAAGTAACATTACTTAGCAATTTCTGAAACCGTTTAGGAATCAAGTCCGTAGAAAGCTTTGAATTTTAAAACAAAGTCCAATGAGACAGATTCTACTTTCCATTACCGTTGCTTATGCAATTTTAGTTTCAAGCACTCAATTATCGGAAGCGAAAATTGCCAATACCCAGCGCCATTATTCTAGCGAAATTAGCGAGGCAGAACAAGCCAAAGCTGCCGAAAAACTTTATTTGGGGAAGCAATACGAGAAAGCTGCAATTCAGTATTCTGAATTGTTAAGCAAGAATCCCAATAATTTTAAATACAATTATTATTACGGTATTTGTGCCCTCATCATTGATGCGGACAAATCGGCAGCCCTTCCTTATTTAAAAAAGGCAATGAACGACGACCGTTGTCCGGAGGACATTTTCTATTACTACGGCCGAGCTTGTCACCTAACCTACCGTTTTGATGAAGCAGCAAAAGCTTTTTCTGAATATGCGGCTATCATTGGCAAAAAAGCAACTGATCCATTTAATATCAACACGCACATCGAAATGGTAATGAATGCGAAGACACTTTTAGATACCAACCAATTTTCGGAAATTCTGGAAGACGATATAACAGATGCAAGCAACTACTATTCAAAATATGAATTCACTGCTGATGCGGGTAAACTCCTAAGCATGCCGGATCAACTGATTAAAGAAAGTAAAAGTACGAAAGCGGATAAGCCAACTATTTTTTTAAGTGCGAACGGAAGAGTGATGTATTTCAGTGCATCAAAAGAAAATAAGAGTAAAGACATTTATCGTGTTGAAAAAGATTTTAGCGGAAATTGGGGCGCTCCAGTGAAATTAGATTCAGGTATCAACTCCAATGAAGACGAGCTTTACTCCACTTGCAATTCAGATGGACGTATCTTGTATTTCAGTAGTCGCGGACATCATTCAACAGGTGGGTTGGATATTTTTAAAGTAGTGTATAACAGCGAATCTAAAAAATGGGGCAATCCAGAAAACATGGGATCTCCTGTTAACTCTCCTGATGATGACTACTGCTATATTTCTTCGGGGGTTGACCAATATGCATACGTAACAAGTCAGCGAGATGCCGCAATGGGAAAAGTTACCGTATTAAAAGTTCCTTATGTAAATTCAGAAGAACTTTCGATTGCTGTTACCGGGAAATTCAAATGCATTGGAGAATCAAACTTGAAAGAAGCTACAATTACCATTACCAAAAATAACAACCCCGACTTCTTAGCCATCTTAAAAACAGATGCAAAAACGGGCGAATACAGTATAGAATTACCTGGAACCGGAGCTTATAATTACAGTGTAGAAGTTAACGGTTATGAGATAAAATCAGAAACAGTGCGCTTTGGTGAATTTAACGAAAGAAGTTACATTCAGAACATCTATATGAATCGTAATAAATCGGGAGCAGAAAATTTAGCCATTAGCAATTTACGTCTGACAGAAGTAGGAACAGTAGATGAAAACTTAACAGCTAACGGAAGTAATTCTACTGACGGAAGTGAAATCAGAGGCATGTCCTACGAACATTTATCGGCAAAAAAAGAAGTAAAAGCGGTTGAGAAAGTCATCAACAAAGGATTACAATACAAGGTGCAAATTGGAGCATTCAGTAAATTGCCAAAAGACATTGTAGAGAAAAATTTATCTCAAGTTACGGATGTGGAGCTTTTAAGTTCTTATGGAGAAGAAAACTGGTTAAAATATTTTGTAGGCAGTGAATCCACGTATGAATCAGCAAAAAATTTAAAAGAAACAATGATACAAGCTGGCTTTACAGACGCCTTCATTGTTACCTTCGAAAACGAAAAACCAGTAAAAGGAAAAACGAAGAAATAAGATTTAAAAATAGTATGATATAAAAAATCCCGAAGTGATGTCTCGGGATTTTTTTATCAAAGAGATTTTGATATGAACATTTGATGATTGAACCCTAAAACAACAGAGGCAGCCTTAAAGCTGCCTCTTTTATTAAACGAAATGATAATTCTTAGTATTGAACTTTGAATAATTTTCCAGTTAATTGCTTACCACCAATAGTGAAGCGATAAATATAATTAGATTGGAAACCATTTGTAATATTTAAATCAAATGTTCTAACGCCTGCTTTAATATATCCTTGAAAAACAGTTTCAACTTTTTGACCGAACATGTTGAACACTTCAAGAGTTGCATTACCTTCTTCAACAACATTTACTTCAAACTTAACATTATCAGTAAATGGATTTGGATACGCAATAATGCTTGAAGTTTTTGCCTCGTTAATACGAGCAGCCGGTTCATTGTTGTTTGCTGGAGCAGATGATGGAGAACAATCAGAGTTTGAGCAATCTACACTTGAAGATAAACAAGTATTGATATCTTTTACAATGATTCCTGTTACAGATCCTGCCTGTAAATTACTAAATACTGTTCCGGTCTGATAGTTTGCTCCGTTATCAATACTGTATTGGTATCCAGCGCCAACAGGTGCAACAATAGTGATACTACCTGTTGCTGGTCCACATAAGTTTGGCTGAACGATACATACTGTAGCATTTGCAGGAGAAGGATTGATTGTTAATGTTACCGGAGTACGTGTAAAACTATTACATACACCTAATGTAGCCATTGCATAATAAGTAGAGGATCCTACTGCATTTAATGTTGGAGACGCAACTAATGATCCACCACTTGATGCTGTGTACCATGTCACATTGCTACCTGTTGCAGTTGCAGTAAGCGTTTGTACTGGAGAAGCTACGCATTGAGTGATATCACCTCCGCTAACTGGAGCAGC
>JBJTMY010000038.1:0-3608 GCA_046073825.1 Bacteroidota bacterium | reverse complement strand
GTCCGATTGCGAGCAACGACATGAAAATTGGTGGTATTTATAATGCAAGGATGGAAGCTAAAGATGGTAGTTTCGGCTTTGACTTAATTGCTACTTACAGTGCTATTGATTTAGGAAATAGTTTCGAATATGGATTTGCTAATAGAAACGTATTGGTAGTGTTTGAAGAACAAAATAACCAAACAAAAGTCACCATCACCTTTGACCCCGAAACAGAAAACCCAATTGAACTACAACAACAAGGATGGCAAGCTATTTTAGATAATTTTAAGAGTTATGTGGAAAATAAATAAAAGCTTTTCAAACAAATATTAAAGCCAACATTTATCATTTTGTATTGATTTAGGTTCTAATCCGCCACCTCCTAGCGTTTGCATAATGAAAGAGCCAAATCCGCAGGCCATCGGTTCATATTCATCTAAAAACATATCCGATCCATTTACGAATTTATACCTTTTACCATTTATTCTAATACCGTCAATTTTATCAACTGCTATTGGCCTAAATCCACAATCAGTTTCGCCTTTATATTCAATAATCAAATTATTTTTTTGCTCATTTGTCAAATGAAGTTTTGCTGATTGACGAAACAAATAAGTAAGGTAAGCTCCAGCCAATACAAATGGAATAAATGAAATACCAGCATAATTTCCTTTTGAATTTCTAAATAAATAAGCAGAAACAATCGCGCTACTTGCCATTGTTATGAAAGCCTTCGAATAACGATCTTTTGTAATCATATTATTTTTTTTATCAAAAATACAAACGAAAAGAAGTAAAATATTATATGTTTATAAATATAAAGATATTAACAGCCACATCGAATGAAAAATCGAATCATTGAGTTTTATTACATAACTGGGGTCACTAAATTCATATATCTTTTGTTCTGCTTCTTCTCCAACATAAAAACTCTCATCAAAATCATTATACCATAAATCATTTGAATTAATAAATTCAATCAGGATTTGCGTTTCCTGCTCTTTGAGGGACTGTGTTTTTAAATTCCTGAAACTGTCGCCTTTTTTCCTCTAAGGTAGTTGGTAATTGTTTGGATAATTTCTCCATGCCTAACCTTTCCATTTCCTGAAATGATATTTTGTAATTCATGTTTGATTGACATTTATTCTAAAGTAAGAATAATCTTCATTTTTTGCAAATTAAAACAAATTGAAAAACTTAAATCCAACAACTATCAATTGTATTGAAACAATATTCATATTGTTCATTCATCAAATAAATTTCATTATTTTTAGCAGTACCAATTCAACTACTCTTGAAAAGAAATTTACTGCTGATAGCAGGTCCTCTTTTATTTATCCTTATTAGTAATTTACATTCTCCGGACCCCTCACATCCGGAAATGATGACCATGCTCGGACTCGTTTGTTGGGTGGCGTTATGGTGGTTTACTGAAGTAGTACATATTGCTATTACTTCTCTCCTGCCCTTTGTTTTTTTACCCTCCTTAGGAATCATTGATATCAAAGAAACTGCAGCTCAATACATGGACCCGATTCTATTTTTATTTATCGGTGGATTCATTATTTCATTCGCTATTGAAAAATGGGGATTGCATAAGCGTGTTGCACTAAAGATACTTTCTATTACTGGTAAAAATCCTGCGCAACTGTTATTAGGTATCATGCTTACTTCCTATTTTATTTCGATGTGGATATCCAACACTGCAACGGTAATGATGTTATTGTCCGCTGTAATGGCCATCATTTATCAACTCGATCATCATTACAACGACAAGCATCAACATCGAAAGTTATCATCGGCATTGCTAATTGGACTTGCCTATGCTGCAACAATTGGAGGGATGGCTACACTTGTTGGCACTCCTACCAATATGATCTTTTATCGTGCGTATCTCGAAGCATATCCCATGCAGCATGATTTATCTTTTATCAGCTGGTTCAAAATAGGATTTCCTATTTCCATTTTATTGTTAATCATAAGTTGGTTCGTGTTAAAATTCAATATTTCAAAGAAAGAGAGTGTTATTCATTTTGATATTTCACTATTCAAAAAAGCTTATCACGATTTAGGTAAATTTTCGACGGAGGAGAAAACCGTATCAATTGTTTTTATCCTGACCGCTCTTTTATGGTTTACAAGAGCTGATATTCCATTAGGGAATTTTACAATCAAAGGTTGGTGTAATCTATTTCCATATCCTGCGCAAATGCAAGATAGCACTGTGGCTATTGTTTGTGCATTGTTGTTATTTATTCTCCCCGCTAGTGAAAAAGGAAAAAGTATTTTAGAATGGAAAGACACTTCAAAGTTACCCTTTGATATTTTATTACTTTTCGGTAGTGGCTTCGCGTTAGCAAAGGGATTTGAAAAAAGTGGACTCAGCACTTACCTTGCCTCCCAATTGACTTTTTTAAACGGCGTTCACCCTTTGTTGATATTATTAATTGTAAGTTTGATCATTACTATTATCAGTGAATTTGCTTCCAATGTAGCGAGCATTCAACTTGCACTACCGATTCTGATTGCACTACAAAATGCAATGCACTTACCTCCTCTATTATTATTAATCCCGGCTACCTTAGCAGCCTCTTTAGGTTTTATGATGCCAGTTGCTACCGCTCCTAATACCATTGTATTTAGCAGTGGACATATCAAAACTCGTGAAATGGGATTAGCTGGTTTCTGGGTGAACTTAGCTGGAATTTTAATTATTAGTATTGTCTCTTACTTCTTGTTAGCATGAAAAAAACAATAAATCAAATTTTATTTAGTCTTTTAATACTTGTCTATTCTAATCATTGCTTAGCACAATCAAACTACCCCGATGTTTGTCATTATGAAATTCATTTAGATGAAATCAATCATACTACAAAAAACATTGTTGCTACAACAAATTTAAAATTCACGGTACACCATCCTAATGTGAATCAAATCGATTTAAGTCTTGAGCAATTCATTATTGATAGTATCGTTCAAAATGGACAGCTGTTAACGTATTTTTATAATGATACTTTGCTTCAGATCAACTTAAATTCTCCAATGAATATTGGCGATACTTCCACCCTTTCCATTTCTTATCATGGAATTACACATACTGAAGCAAGTGGCTGGGGAGGATTTCATGTAGATGCGAATTACGCATTCAATATGGGCGTTGGATTTGAAACAAATCCGCATAACTATGGACGATGCTGGTACCCATGTGTGGAGACATTTACTGACAAAGCCACTTATGAGTTTTTTATCAATACTAATTATGGTAAGCAGGCCTATTGTAATGGAGAACTAAACGCATTAATTACTAATTCAAATGGCACACTTACTTGGAATTGGACATTGAATCAACCCATCCCAACTTATCTTGCATCTGTGGCAGTTGGCCCATATACTACCTGGCAACGCATTTATCAAGGCATCCCTGTAAACATTGCCTGTACAATTGCGGATAGTGCTGCCGTTAGTGCATCAATGATTCACTTAAATGATGTCATGGGATATTATATTAACGCCTATGGAAATTATGCGTTTGATAAAGTTGGTTATTGTCTGGTACCTTTTAATGCAGGAGCAATGGAACATGCAACAAGCATACATATTGGCAAGGCTTATTTTAATGGATTATT
>JBJTMY010000037.1:0-25741 GCA_046073825.1 Bacteroidota bacterium | reverse complement strand
GTAGCTTGCTCACTACACCCACTTTTTCTTTGGTTCTTTCATTTTGTGTCAAGACAAAAGAAAGAACATCTAAAAAGAATAAATTAAAAGTTTTACTTTTTAGAGAATACTCAGTGAAGTAAAAAAAAAGCTATCATTTGATAGCCTTTCTAATTTTATTTTAAAATCATTTTACGAATTCATCGAAATCAAAAACTCTTCGTTTGATTTAGTACCACGCATACGGTCGAGTAAGAAATCCATCGCTTCAATCGGATTCATGTCCGCTAAGTGATTTCTTAAAATCCACATCTTCTGTAGCATCTCACGATCTAATAATAAATCATCTCTTCGAGTACTGGAAGCCACTAAATCAATAGCAGGGAATACACGCTTATTCGCTAATTTACGATCTAGTTGTAATTCCATGTTACCTGTTCCTTTGAACTCTTCAAAGATTACTTCATCCATCTTCGATCCTGTATCCGTTAATGCGGTTGCAAGAATGGTCAGTGATCCGCCATTTTCAATTTTACGTGCAGCGCCAAAGAAACGCTTTGGCTTCTGTAATGCGTTTGCTTCTACACCACCTGATAATACTTTACCAGATGCAGGCGCAACGGTATTATAAGCACGCGCTAAACGAGTGATTGAATCTAATAGGATACATACATCATGTCCACATTCAACCATTCTCTTTGCTTTCTCTAATACGATATTCGCAATCTTCACATGTCTGTCTGCTGGTTCATCAAACGTTGATGAAATAACTTCTGCTTTCACGCTACGAGCCATGTCAGTAACCTCTTCAGGACGTTCATCAATTAATAAAATAATTAAATAAACTTCCGGATGGTTCGATGCAATTGCATTTGCCACTTCTTTTAGTAATACTGTTTTACCAGTCTTAGGCTGAGCTACAATTAATCCACGTTGTCCTTTTCCAATTGGCGTGAATAAATCCATCACACGTGTTGAGTAATTCGAAGGGCCATGAATCAAGTTGAATTTTTCGTGCGCGAATAATGGTGTCAAGAAATCAAACGGCACACGATCACGAATAATTTCAGGTGCTTGTCCGTTGATAGTTTCTATTTTCACCAACGGAAAATATTTCTCGCCCTCACGGGGAGGCCTTACCGCACAACGAATAGTATCAACGGTTTTTAATCCATATTGCTTAATATGATTTTGTGCTACAAATACATCATCTGGCGATGGTAAATAGTTGTAGTCGGATGAACGTAAGAACCCAAATCCTTCAGGCATTAATTCTAAAACTCCTTCCGTTTGTACATTTCCTCCAAAGTCAAATGCAGGCTCTTGGTTTTGTACCGGTCTTCTATTTTGAAATTCTCTTTGGGGATAAGCAGGCTTTTGATGCTCATGTTTTTGGTGCCCTGCATGACCTTGATGCTCTTTTGTTTCTTTCACTTCTTGAGCGGGAGCAGGACTTGTAGTAGATGCCGGAGTAGGTGCCGGAGTGATAGCTGTTGGAATATCTGTTTTTTCTATTGCGGGTGCAGGTGTTGGAATGCTTTCTTCGCCTTCACTACGACCTGGAATTATTCGCTGACGTTTAGGTCTGCCGTCATTCGGATCATTGGAGGATCGAGGAGATGGTGTAGTAGTCTTTTCGACAGTCGCAGCTTCCATCTTTTCCTCTTTTGCAGGTTTGGATTTTTTTACCTCTGCTTCCTCGAATTTAGGCGTTGTTTTTTTCGCTCGCGCTGGCTTTGCCACTTCTTCTTTAGCTGGGGCTTCAATTCCTAATCCAGCGTAATCGATATCTGGATGCAAAGCCTGATGGTCTAAAATTTTGTAAACTAAGTCCTGTTTTTTAAGATTTTCAAAAGCTTCAATTTTTAATTTTTTTGCCATTTCTTTTAATTCAGGCAATAGCTTTTCATTCAATTGAATGATGTCGAACATAATATTTCTTTAAATAGTTTGTAATAACATATACGCTTTTCAGCGATACTTTTTGATTTAATAAGGGGAGAGTTGTGATTTCCTCGACAATTCGAAGAGTAGAGAGAACAAAAATTGCTTGAGTAGCAATTACATGACAATATTACGGCTTTTTAGAATACAAAGTCAAAATTTTTATTAAAAAACATCATTTTTATTAACAAGATTTCATCAATGCTATATCGGTCTTATCGATTTTAGATAAATTCGCCCACATGATTCAGCGTATTCAATCCATTTATTTAGCCATCATTGCTGCCTTGTGTTTTACGGTAGCCTCTGTCAAATTATATGAACTAGCCCCAGGCGAAACAGCAAAAGGCTCCACTATTTTTACTGCCACGGTTTGGAAAGTCCTCAGCACCGATAAAGGGAATTCATCGGAGTTAATGAGTAGCCCGGCATTAGGTTTAATTTTAGTTTTGACAGGATTTTTAGCATTGATTACTGCTTGGTTATTTAAAGCGCGTAAAAAGCAAATAGCGCTTTGCAAGGTGATGTTATTGTTGTCACTGGCTTGGGTAGGTTTATTTCTTTCTGAAATTAATACTTTACGAATAATGACAGGAGCAGGATATCAATTTAAAATATATCCGTTCACTGCGTTAGTGGTATTAATTCCAGTATTTACCTTGCTTGCTTTGCGTGGAATAAAAAAAGATGAAGAATTAGTTCGCTCAGCTGATAGATTACGTTAAAGAGCCTCTTAGCCCTAATTCTATTACTGCCACCTCTTGTATTTTTCCCTCTTCAATGTTAATACGAATCATGGTTCTCATTTTATGAAATCCATGAACTCCCGCAGCTCCGGGATTCATGTGTAATAGTTGATGCGATTGGTCCCGCATAATTTTCAAAATATGACTGTGTCCGCAAATAAATAATTCAGGACGATGTATGATTAGTTTTTCTTTAATTCCTTTCGAATAACGGGTAGGATATCCGCCAATATGCGTAATAAATACTTTTAGTCCCTCACAGGTAAAGATTAAATCTTGTGGATAGGCAGAACGAATAACATGTCCATCAATATTGCCATATACAGCTCGTAAAGGTTTTAGGTGAGAAATCTGATCAGCAATTTCAATAGTTCCAATATCTCCAGCATGCCAAACTTCATCGGATTGTTTTATGTGCTCCAGAATAGCATCATCTAAATATCCATGAGTGTCGGATATTAATAGGATTTTTTTCATCCTTATATGTTCTCGAGGGTAGTGGCCGACATCCAACCAGTATTGCCATTCGCGATTTTTATCTTTTTCCAGCCTTCTTGTTCTTCTATCACTTCTACTTTGGTTCCATTATGTAATAGAAACAAATTAGTACCTTTTTCATCCGGTGCACTCTTCGCATAAGCACTATTTTCCATGATAATAGCGTACGAGTTATGATAAATAAGAACGTTTGAAGCTCTGGCAACAAAGAATAAATTAAGGGAGATAAACGCAATACCGATAGCTAAATAAAATGATTTCTTTTTAACGGTGATTGCCTGAGCAAATAAATAAACGATGAAAATTCCTGCGGCTATCCACAACGTTATAATCGCCATTGCTGACCATTCAGTTGGTGAAAAGGAGGTAATGAAAATACTCCACCATCTTTCATAAAATAACTGAGGAATAGGATCGATTTTATCTGACGCCTTTGCCGTAGCAAGTTTTAAATTGTATTCAATGTCTTCATCAGCAGGAGCTATTTTTTTTGCTCTTTCATAATTTAAAATGGCTTTGGCATATTCGCCATTTTTATAATAGCAGTTGCCTAAATTGAAAAACAATGCTGTGCTTCTTTTACCATCATTTACCAAGTTCTGGTATTGCAAACTGGCTTCTGCATAATTACCCGATTTATAGAGCTTACTCGCTTTGTCGTATTGTTGTTCTGGAGTGAGTGCAGTAATTGCATTCGTCATCAGCGCATAAAAAGTGAAAACAAAAATAAATGTCAGTTGCTTTTTCATGATTTCATTCCTCCTTCTAAATCTGTGATGATTTGTATAGCATCCTGATATAATTTATTCGATTGACTCGATGTGTCTAATCCTCCATATTGCGCCATTTCACAGGTGGATATGCATTGCGTAAATTGGTCAATAAATAAATTGTCGATGTTCTTATTTCTGAATTTTTCCGCAATATTTTCTTTAGATAGTTCGGATACGGGTATCGTTAGTTTGTCACTGGCATAGCCCCAAAGTGCTTTCGATATTTCTTCAAACGCTAGGGTGTGCTTGTTTTCGCCAATTAATTTCCCCGCTACCGCTAAACGTTTTTGCGCATACGCCGTTGCTTTTTTACTTCTTACTAAAATGGAATTTGCGGAGTTAAAGGCCTGCTGTCGTTTGTATAAAATACTTCCTGCTATTGCAGCAAAAGGAAGAAAGCTTAAAAGGTAAAACATCCATGAACCAAAAAATCTTCCCCCATCAGAAGGGAATAGTTGTTTCTCTGTTTTTAAGTAGCGAATGTCTCTACCAATTAATTGTACATCATTTTTTGTTGTAGAGCTACTTGCACTCGCATTGCCACTTCCTCTTCCAACTTTTATTTTAAAAGGTCCTGCTGTTTTTGAAACATATTGTTGTTTCCCTAAATCAAAGTAGGTAAACGTAACTGCCGGAATTTCATAATCTCCTTCATGTCGCGGAATGATTAAATATTCAACACTTTTACTTCCGTTAACTCCAACATCACTCGCCTTGTAATTCTCACCAATTTTAGGGTCGTATGTTTCTAAGTCTTCAGGAAACGCTACATCAGGCGCAGTGGCTAATTTTAAATTTCCACTCCCCGAAATTTTTAATTTTAAATTAATGGGTTCATTTTCTTTAACCACTGTTTTGTCAAGGCTTGCATCAAATGCTAAACTACCAACTGCTCCACTAAATGTAGTAGGAGCGGCGCCTGGAAGTTCTTTGACATTTATTTTAACAGGAAGGCTTTTCGCGTTACATTTTACATCTTGTACACCACCAAAAGCATCTGCAAAAAATGGATCACTGAACATGCCAAATGGATCCATCATCCGCTGACTCTTCACTCGAATTCGTGCGATGCATTCTAATTCCATCGGATCAATGGTTAAAACACCAGACTGCTGTGGAAATAACACTGCTTTTTTTATAACGGCGGTGTTGTAACGAACTCCATCCACTACTTCTGTATTCATTGGTGGTGGATTGGGTACTTCAATATCCTGATTCCAAAATCCATTAAACGCAGGCGCTTTAGCAACTGAATAGCTATTCACTTGAATATTGGTATAAATTTTAAAAGTTACAGTGAGCCCTTCTCCTTCATAAACAGTGCTTTTATTTACAATAGCTCTTACAAATAAATTTTTATCAGTGACTCCGTTTGATTGATTCGTGCTTTGTCCTCTGTTGTTTTGTGTAGTGCTTTGCTGCGGGTTAGTTTTTACAACAGTTAAATTGATAACATTTGAGGTGATTTTTTTTCCTTGAGCGTCAATTGTCGCAGGTCCGATTTTAAAGTTGCCCTCAGATTTGGGTTGTAGAAAAAATGTAAAAGAAAGTGATTGTGAATAGGAGTTGTTAACGATACTGATACTGCTGCTCTTGTTAGGTCCGCTAAGTACATTGAAATTACTTAAATCTGGCGAATGAAAATTTTGTCCATCACAATTTAATGTAAAGGTTACTTGAAACTGCTCTCCAACACCCACAGTCGATTTGGAAGCGGTAGCAGATAGAAATGCATTCTGAGCAAATCCTACATATCCAAATAAAAGAAACAAGGCGAATATTCCCAGTCTAATTTTTCTACTGTTCATCAGATTTTTTTTTGCAAAATAAATTATTTGAGACCAATCATTCTCGCCCTTAACAAATCATTAACGCTGTTTTATTCGAGGTAAACAGCTTCCTTTCCTGTTGTTAAGTCAACACGTATATGTTCCTGTAATGTAGTACTTAGCGTAATGCCAACGAAATCCGCTTCCACCGGATAGCGTTTATGATCTCGATTTACAAGCAACGCAGTTCTTATTTTCTTCACATCGCCCTCTAAAAAAGGACGTAAGCTATACATCAAGGTCTTGCCTGAATTTAAAACATCATCCACAATAATTATGGTCTTGTTTCTAAAGTCACTGATATTGCATGGCGGATTTAATTTGTAATCCGTAGGTTGATTTTTGTCTAAGGTAATTTCAATGAGCTGTGTTGGAATAGGACAAATAGATTTCAATGTTTCATTTAATAGCACTGCGAATCGATATCCACTATTACTAATACCAGCTATAATTAGTTCTTCCTCATTTCTAGAATCTTCATAAATCTGATATGCAATTCGATTTAGCCGTTGCTTAATTTGAACCTCATTTAGAATTAAATTGGATGAACTCATCTTATTCTTGATTTTGAGTGAATAAAGAAGATTGTTTTAATCGACCACCTCCCCAAAAATAGCGTTGATAATAATCCTCTTTTAAATCACTTATGATAACTCCATTAGAGGTGCTCGAATGAATAAACTTATCATTCCCTAAATACAAACCTACATGGGAAACTTGAGAGTGCCTGATTTTAAAAAAAACGATATCTCCTTCTTGTAGATCATCTTTGCTGACTTTATCTACTTCATTGTATATTTCCGAACAACGTCTTCCATTTAACTTTAAACCATATACACGGTTATACATACAGGTCACAAATCCAGAGCAATCCACACCTAACTTCGAATTTCCAGCTGAACGGTAAGGGGTGCCTAGCCAAATTTCTAATGTGTCATAAAGCAACGTATTGAACTTGTCGGGTAATTGAAATCCGAATACTTGAGAGTAGTATCCGTTTTTGTAACATTTAACTGCATCGCCATACTTGTCCAATGTTAATTGCTGCCCAAATCCAAATTGGAAAGTGGCAAACAAGATAATAAAGGTTAGTTTCAGCGATTTCACGTCGCAAAATTACGGATTATTCCTTAATTGGCAACGGACAGCCAATGAGGAATAATTCATTGCCCATGCGAGGAGGAATGGAATTGTAACATGGCGCTAGGGATTTTAAGTCAAAATATTCAGCAAACAAGTTGGAATATTCTGCTGTACTGCCTCCAAAAGGAGGTCCCGCCTTTTCAAATTCACAACTAAAAAGTAAACCAACAAGCCTTCCATTATCTTTCAATAATGAATGCATTTTTGCCACATAATCAGGTCTTAAATTCCGATCTAGGGCACAAAAAAAGGTTTGTTCAATGATTAAATCAAACTTGCCCTTTAACTCAAAAAAATCTTGATTTAATAAATGGTCTGTGGGGAAATCGGGATAAGATTTTTTGAAATTATCCAATGGTTCTGCCACATAATCCAATAAATAAATATTGGTAAATCCCTTCTTCCATAAATAGGCTGCTTCATGCGCATTGCCACATCCAGGAATCAAAATAGTAATGGATTTGTCAGTTAGTTGGTCTATGTATTCTTTGATAGGGGTCGAAATGCTTCCAACATCCCAACCCGTTTCTTTTGCCTCATAACGGCCTTGCCAATACGAACTATTTAACATGCTTTGGAACTAAAATGTTTAATGATTGAGGATTTATTACAACTTGAATTTCTTTTACCGGTTCCATCGATTCTCCATCAATGTGTAAGTGAACTTTTTTCGATGAAGATGCTTTAAACGAAGTACACTTGTAGGTTTGAATGTTCCTATCATCTTTGATTCTTCCGGTAAATAATCGATAAAGTACTTTAGGGATTTTGAATAGTGGTGGAAGCTCAACTGCAACTAATTCAAGAATGCCATCGGTAATATTTGCAGAAGGTGCAATGATAGCCGCGTTTCCAAATTGACTGGCATTGGCAATAACAAGCATGTGCTTCTTTACATTTATTATTTGATCGTTGATGCTAATCTCAAAGTTTTGAAGTGGGTAGTGGAAGTATTCTGACAACCCAATTTTGGTGTAGGTTGATAATCCTCTTTTTCCATAGTGATTAAACCGATAAGCAACGTATCCATCAAAGCCAAAGCCTGAAACATTTACAGCAAAGTGATTGTTAATTTCAAGTGTGTCGATAGATTTGGTCTCAGCAATTGCCAATTGTTTTATAGCAATCTCAACGTTCGTACTCATGCCTATATGCTTGGCAAGTCCATTGCCTGAGCCTGTTGGGATGATACCCAAAATTGCATCTGTGTTTTTTAATACTGCACCGATCTCGTTTATTGTGCCATCGCCTCCAATCGCAATGAAATTTTTTATCCCTTCGACTAAATATTTTTTTACAATTTCTGTTGCATGCTCGTGGTATTCTGTAGGAATAAATGTGAAATCATATTGCTTTGATAATGCAGATGTTTTCATCGCATTTGCTGCTGCCGCACTTTGTCCTTTTCCGGATATTGGATTATAAATTACGATGGCTTTTTTCAAGGCTTACAAATAGTATTGGTTAACATAGCAGTTCTGAATTCTTGTAAATATGATTTTAAAAGTAATTCATCCTTGGTGAATTTTGAATAGCTTCTGATAAGGTTGTTCTTTAATAAACTATCGTTCGATAAATTATATATACCTGTTGTCTTTTCTCCATCAAATTGAAGTAAGGTTGTTCCATGAATAAGCTGCCAGATTCCATTGCTATAACTCATGTTAAAGGATGCATTACTTTTAACTATAGAGTTTCCAAATGCACTGAATTGGCCTGAAAAATTCAATAGACTGAGTGTAGTAGGTAAGATGTCCGTTTGCTGAGTAACTCCATTATATTGTCCTTTTAATTGTAGGGCAGGGCAGTAATATAAAATGGGAATGGCTAATTGACCAGCTGCGTTCGTATAGTAGTCACCGTTAGATGGTCCTGTATGATCTGCAACAATAATAAAAAGGGTATTGCTAAACCATGGTTTAGTTGCCGCAGATTTAAAAAATTGAGAAAGTGCAAAGTCGGCATACTGAATACTTGCCTGGTATTTTTCTTTTCCTTCGGGGAATTTGTTTTTAAATTTTGAAGGAATAACGTATGGGTCATGTGAAGATAAAGAGAAAAACGCAGTGTGAAAGGGAGGCTTCATTTCATCCATTTTATGAAGCATAAATCCCAAGAAGGAGTCATCATAAATACCCCATCTTCCGTCGTCATCTTCTGCTTTGCCAACATATTCATTACTGCCATAATAATTTTTGTAGCCAGCAACTTTACTAAAATTATCAAATCCCATTGTCCCGTTATGCCCTCCATGAAAAAAAGCAGATTCGTATCCTTGCTTATTTAGTATGGATGCAAATGAATTAATCCGATTTACATTATAGGCTCCTGTGATAAATGGTTCATCTGTTAAATGAGGAATCGAACTGATGATGGCAGGAATGCCTTCGATCGAACGCTTGCCGTTTGCAAAAGCGTTGGTGCATGTCCAACTCTCTTTTGCTAATGAATCTAAAAACGGTGTATAACTTTCCCTATTTGTCAAACTGCCAATTAAGTGTTTCGAAAAACTCTCCATAATTAATACTACCACATTTAGTCTATTCATGGGTTGAGCGTCTGTAAATACCTTCTCGTAATCAAAAGTTTTTCTTGCACGTATGTCGTCCACATATTTTATGGAAGGAATTGGATCGTCTCTCCATGATTTTAAAATAGTAAAAGGCGTATTTAAAATGAGAGGGACTTCATTCGGATTTACACCTGTTATTGCATTTTGAATACTTATAGGACGTAGTTGTGTTCCTCCTCTGATTCCAATAAAAACTAATCCCATCAATGTTAAATAAATAAACACCATTTTCCAGAGGGGTAATTGATGATGAGAAGAAGTTAAAAAGAAATGCTGATTAATTTTTTTTAAAATAATTGCGCAACCAAAAAGTATAATTATTAAAATTAAAAGTAAATACCAATAATGTAAAAGGTAGCTGCTAATGTTGTTGTTGATATCATTACCTAAGGCGAGTAAACTAAAAACATCTGACGTTGTTCGTTTGCCTGTATATTCGAACCAGGCAGTATCAATTAAATTTAATAACGCACTAAAAAAAACAACAAGTAAAAGATACCCATCGGTTATTCTTAGCCACCATTTTTTTGTAGAATGAAGGTGAGCAATTCCATTAATTATAAAGTAGGGTAATAATAATAATCCAATAGCACTTGCATCGAAACGTAAACCATAAAGAAAGTCTAGAAGGATTTTAGCTCCTCCTGTTTGCGGATAATTGATATAAAATAGTAATCGTAAAAAGGAAAAGATCAACATCAATAAAAAAAACTTGGAAAGAAGTCCCTTGTAGTATTGATAGTTGTTGCTTAACATGCTGCAAATTTAATCGGATATATGAACATTTTAGGTGTTTAAGTGGACTTGTCGTCTGAAATTTTAATTTTGACGAATGATGGAAAAGGCACAAACGTTAATTAAGCAATTAGGTCTCATAGAACATCCCGAAGGAGGCTATTACAAAGAAACATATCGAAGTGAGTTAGCATTGGAATTGAATGGGTTTTCAGGTAAGCGAAGTATTGGCACTTCTATTTTCTTTATGATGCTTGGTGGTCAGGCAACTTTGCCACATCGCATTAAAAGTGATGAAATTTGGTTCTTTCATGATGGTGATCCTTGTGAAATTATTGAAGTTAATGATGACGGAATCGAAGAGGTAACCATTTTGGGAAATGACTTTGCAAAAGGACAGGTCTATCAACACGTTGTAAAAGCTGGGCGATGGTTTTATTCGCGCGTTAGTAAAGAACATGATTTTTGTTTAGCCGCTTGTCATGTCAATCCTGGTTTTGATTTTCAAGATTTTGAAATCAAGAAATAAATCGCTTAAATTTTTATAATTTCGAGGCATGAATAAGGTTTCCGTTATTTTATCCATTTTATTTTCTATTTCATTTGTTGCATGCAGTGTAAGTGAAGAAGAAAAAGCTGCTGAACTCCAGCGACATCGTGACTCTGTTTCGGCAGCAGAGGCCATGATTAGAGCGGCTCAACAAGCAAATGAAACTCGATCAAATGCGCTCAATGGCATTAATCAAGAAGCAATGAAGTTAGATTCCTTGATTAAGAAAGATAGTGTTCTCAAGGTGGCAATGGACACTACGGTAGTGATGCATATTGACTCAAATCCCATCAAAAAGAACACTGAACCGAAGACGAAAACTACAGTGAAATCTTCAGATAAAACGGAACAAAAATCAATGGGTAAAAAAACAAATGCGGTAAAAGCAAGTGACAAAAAAAAGGAGAAGACAACTGAGAAATCAAAACCGAAAAAAAACACGCAAAAGAAATAAACTAAATTGTTTTCTATAAACCATCTTTTAATTAAATTTGTCTCTTGAAATGATGGCACTCTCAATACAGTTTCTTGCTCCCGGTTTTTTCGCAGGACTTCTTTTTTTAGCCATCCCTATTTTAATCCATTTGTTTAATTTCAGACGTTACAAAAAAGTAGCATTTACCAATGTTCGCTTCCTGAAAGAATTAAAGGAGGAAACGACAAAGCTGAACAAATTAAAGCATCTATTGATTTTATTGTGTCGTTTATTGGCCATCACATTTTTGGTCTTGGCATTTACAAAACCAATTATTCCCTTAACACAGGAAAAGAAAATTGAGAATCAACGAAATGTTGCTGTTTTTATCGACAATTCGTTTAGTATGGAAAGCGTTTCCAAAGAAGGTGCATTGCTTGAAGTGGCAAAGAAAAAAGCGTTGGAAGTTGCAGCCGCCTATCCCGCATCAACCCGCTTTCAATTACTAACAAATGATTTTTTAGCGGTTCATCAGCGACTACTTACGAAAGAAGAATTTATCGATGAAGTGGAGCGAATAAAAATTTCTCCAATCTCAAAGTCTTTATCCCAAGTGGTTTCTCGCCAGTTGGATGCATTTAATTTACAAGCTTCCGAAGAGAAAGAATTGTATTTGATAGCTGATTATCAAAAGTCCACAGCCGATATTTCAAGTATTAAATTAGACTCATTGGCACATTTGAATTTTATTGAGTTGCCTCTGCAAAATACGGCTAATGTGTATATCGATTCTTGTTGGATGGATAGCCCGATTTTGCAATTAAATAAAACTGTAGAACTTGTCGTTCGAGTTAATAATAGCGGAGAAGAAGATATTGATAATGTGCCGGTGACCTTAAAAATAAATGGTACTCAAAGGGCGGTGGCCTCGTGTCAAGTTGCTGCGAATAATTCAACGCTGGTGAAAATGAGTTTCACGATTTCTGAGCCTGGTTGGCAAAAAATGAAAGTGTCAATAACAGATCAGCTAATTGTTTTTGATGATGATTATTTCCTTTCCTTCGACGTGAAAGAAAACTTAAATGTGATTTCCTTAGATGGAGTCAGTTCAGGTCCTTACTTGAAAGCATTGTATGCAAATGATCCATTTTTTAAATTCTCTTCGGTGCCAGTGAATCAAGTGGATTACTCAGTGATGCAAAATAGTCAAGTAATTGTGCTTAACCAATTGAAAGAGATTTCGAATGGATTGGCCGAGGAGTTGAAAAAGTTTTTAAGCAAGGGGGGGACAATTATTTGTTTTCCTGATTCATCCATCGATTTTCCTTCTTATACAAGTGCATTAACTAGCCTGGTGGGCGAGAGTTATTGTTTTTTAAATCGTTCAGACGATAAAGTTGCTAAACTCGATTATAAAAGCCCCATTTTTAATGATGTGTTTGACCCTTCAACAAAAAATCAGTCAAATCTTGATTTACCAAAAGTTTATGCCTATTATCAATTAAGTAATGGAATAAATTCAACGCGTAATAGTATTATGCAATTAGAATCGGGGGCGGCTTTTCTCGCAGATTATTCGATAGGAAACGGTAAAGTTTATCTATTTACGGTGCCGCTCAATAGTGAATTTTGCCCCTTATCGAAGCAGGCATTAATTGTTCCTATATTATATAAAATGGCAGTGTTAAGTCTGCATTTGCCACAAAACAATGCAATTATTGGAGAAGATGATCATTTGTTTTTAAACGAGCATTTTGCATCAGGCGATAATGTGCTTCACTTAATAAATGAGGAAAACAAAATAGATATTGTGCCTCAGGTAAAAACAGTGAATGGGGGCGAACAAATTTCGACGAATGGCTTGTTAAACAGAGCTGGTTATTATAATTTGATGAATGACCAATCAACGAATGCAGTTTTCTCTTTCAATTACAATCGTAAAGAATCGGTGATGCAGTTTTTATCCGAAGAGGATATTAAAACTAGAGCCGAAGAATCTCATTTATCCGACTTTACATTTTTTAATAATCAGGGAGGGAGTTTGACTAAAAAAATCAGCCGACTTTCAGAGGGAATTGCCCTTTGGAAATATTGTATATTAATCGCCTTATTGGCATTCTTAACTGAAATTGTATTAATTAGATTCTGGAAAACAATATGAAAATTGCCTTTCACGGTGTAACTATCGCCGATTCTCGCTCTGAATTAAATGGTCAAATGGTTGATTTGTTAATTGTAGATGGAGCTGTTGTTGAAATTGAAAAGCACAGGAAAGGAAGGTTATACGACAAAGATGTAGAAGTGAAAGATTGTAAGGGGGTATTTATTTCTCCAGGATGGTTCGATATGAAGTCGAATTTTAGAGAGCCAGGATACGAACAAAAAGAAACGATGGAAAGCGGCCAAGAGGCTGCAGCACAAGGTGGCTTTACAGGAGTTTTGTTAATGCCTTCGGTGAATCCTATTATTCAGAAGCGTTCTGATGTAGAATTTTTATTGGGTAAATCAAAAAGAAAAGCAGTCGATGTCTATATCGCCGGTGCGTTAACGATCAATAGAGAAGGGAAGGAGCTCGCTGAATTATATGATATGAAGTTAGGCGGCGCTGTAATTTTTACCGATGATAAACGAGCGATTAGCAATACTGGATTGTTGCTTAGAGCACTGCAATATGCAGACAATATCGAAGCGAAAGTTATTACGTATGCAGATGATAAATCAATTTCAGGAGATGCAATAGCAAATGAAAGTGTAACAACTACTCGACTAGGATTTAAAGGTTCACCATCTATTGCTGAAGGAATTGCATTAGAACGCGATATTCGATTGGCGGAATATGCGAATACCCCATTGCATTGTAGTGGTGTTTCTTCTTCCGAAGCAATTGAAGCTATTCGAACGGCTAAAAAAATAGGACTGCCAATTACCGCTGAAGTTTATGTTACTCATTTGTATTTCACAGATGAGATTTTAGACACCTTTGATAGTATTTATAAAGTGCGTCCTCCATTCAGAACAGCATCAGATAGAGTACAATTAAGAGAAGCGATTTTAGACGGAACAATCGATTGTGTTGTCTCGGATCATTCTCCGGAAGATATAGAGTCCAAAGATGTTGAATTTGATTATGCAGCCGCAGGAATGGTCAGTTTAGAAACGACTTATTCTGTGTTGAATACTTCTTTGGAAGGATCTCTTTCACCTGAACTTGTAGCGAACTTATTGTCGATTAATCCAAGAGCTATTTTAGGAATTCATACACCCATTTTTGAAATTGGAGCAAAAGCCAATTATACGTTGTTTAATCCTGAAGCAATTACGGAATATACCCCAAATACATTTAAATCGAAATCACGAAATACTCCGTTTTTAAATGCATCATTAAAAGGTAAAGTAATGATGGCAATTAATGGAGTAGTGTTATCCGATAATTTCTAATAGAAGAATATGAAGGGTAAAGCTTAGATTACTTTGCTTTGTAAATCTTATTTAATTTTCTTTTTCCCCTGTTATTAATTCAATAGGGATGTTGCAATTTAATTCATTCCATTAATTCTTAATTAATTCTTGGAGCTGATTAGCTAATATTTGTAATGGTTGATTTGTGTTTTCCATAGAACAATAATTTAAAAGTTGCATGGAAAAGTTTAGTCATAAAAAAAGCCCCGAAAATTTTCGGGGCTTTTTTATTTAATAATTTAAAAAATTACTTCGTCACAATCATTCGTTTAGTGATTGTTTTTCCGTTATAATTTAAAGTGTACATATACATACCTTCTGATAAACTTGCAGTGTTGAAGTAAACCGTATGTAAACCAGCTCCTTCATAACCATTAGCCAATACAGCGATTGTTTGTCCTAATAAATCAGTAACTGTTAAGTTAACTTGACCATATTCAGGAATAACAAAATCAATTGCAGTATTTGTCATTGATGGGTTAGGGTAGTTTTGGCTTAATCCAAAGTTGTCAGCTGCAATTTCATTTACACCTAATACAGTACATAATCCTAAGTCAGTAATACAAACATCATCAACTACCCAACCTTCATCTACTGCTGAATAATCAGAAGCAAACTTCCAACGAACAATCATTTGTGTGCTAGCGTCAGGGTTAATCGTTTTTTCAGTTTTGAACCAGCTAGTTCTTGTTCCAGTGAATCCTAAAACTGTTGGACTACTTGGGTTCAATGAAGTTACGTATGTGTAATTAGGACTCATACCATATAATTGAATATTTGGTGTTCCAGCATAATCAACATTATTCCATGATTGACCATAATCAACAGAGTAATCTACACCACCACCATCAGCACCATACTCCATTTTATAACGGTTCCAGAATTCTAATTTGTAGCAGTGACCTTGTTCAACACGAACTAATGCAGAGAATAAGCCAGCAGAATCAATGTTAGCATAGTTACCAGTTAAATTAGTTGCCCAAGCTGTATTTCCGCTATGAGTTCCACTCAGAGTAGGTTTTGTTGGATTACCCATTTGCCAAGATTCTTGGTAAGCATAAGAATCTGAATTAGCAGTTACCCATTGGTTTCCACTTTCAAAGTCAGTACAATATGGTAATTGACTTGTTGTTACTGAGTCAAATACTAAGACATTAATACATACTGTATCATCAACAGGGTAATTGTCAGATTGATTGTTAGGGTCATAAGTATAAACACATACTTTATGGTATCCAGGAACCGCAATCCAGTTAGTACTGAATGCGTGAATTTTAGAGCTATCTGTAGCTAATCCACCAATTGCACTATAATCAACGAAATCAGATGCAGAAACAGAACCATCAATTGATAGAACGGCCATGTGATTATTTACAGTGTAAACACCATTATTTTTAATGTTACCAGAGAAATTAACCGGTTGACCAGGGAATAATAACTGATTTTGTACAGTTGTATTTACGACCGTTGGAGTTACAGATAATGGAATTGGAACGAACAATTCGAAGTTATCGACAGATACACCATCCATTGTTCCGAAGTTGTTTGTAAAGACAAAACGGAATTGAATTAAGTTAGGTAACGTACCGCCATTCGTAGCATTTTCTAAGTTCTTAATTTGACTTAAAATCCAACCACCAGAAATATCATCCCAACGAGTTACGTTGTTATACCAGTTAGTTACATCTGTAGGTAACGCAGGTTGTAACGTTGTCCAAGTGTTGTTGTTATTTAAACAATACTCAATGTAAAATTGAGGTCCAAATGTATTCATATCACGATTTTGCATGAAGCGCAAGGTAGCACCAGCAGCATTTGATAAATCAAAATATGGAGTGTACAAATAAGCTTGAGTAGCACCAGAAACAGCACTTGTCAAATTCATATCCCAACATGTGGAAGGAGAATAAGCACCTGTTGTTACTCCAAAGTTAGGAGTTCCAAATTCCCACGCATTACCAGCAGATGCAGCTGGATCAGCCGCAGGAGCCCAACCAATATTTCCATTTTCAAAATTATCTGTATAGTAATTTGTGAATGTAGGTGTAATCGTTGGTTGGCCATAAATAATCGTCGATGCTGTATCGTTCAAATTGTTAACGTCCCCAGGTAATTCTGTCCAAGCAGTAACTGTTACAGGACCTGCTACCATTGTAAATGGAGGTAAGTTAATATCTAAATTAGAACATGGAGGTAAAGAACCTGTCCAGATAAAGGAAGCAGTAGCTCCACTTGATGTGGTATAAGAAATAGGAATAGAAGTAATCGTTTGAGTAGCACTTGCATTTGATAAAGTAGCCACCAAAGAAACAGGAGTTCCTGCAGGTGCATTAGTTATACCACCGCCTAAAACAGTAATTCCTACGTCGTTACCATTTGTACCTGTAACACAGAAATCATCGATGGTAGCACCGCCATTTAAAGTAATAATTGGGTCTGAAGAGAATGTAAAACGGAATTGAATTGCTGTTGTGTTTCCTAAAACATTATTCAAACAACATAATTTATAAGAAGGGAAAATCCAACCTGAAGTAGGTCCAGACCAAGCATCTGTTGCTGTAGCATTCGGCTGTAAAGGAATGTTTTCATTGTACCAGTTTTTAGCGCAGTTTGGATCGTTTGGAATATAATTCCAAGTTACACCACCGTCATTTGTATATTCTACTATTACACCATCCCAACTTTTCTCTGCATCGTAGTACAATGAAAATTTCATTTCGCCGGTAGTTATATTACTCATATCTAAATATGGAGTATACAAGTAAGTTAGGGCGTAGTTGCTATAAGCCGCATTTAAATTAACATCCCAAGCATTGGATCCTGAATATGCCGTAGCTGGGAATCCGGTTCCAGGAGTACCTAACTCCCATACATCTGTTGTGTTTTGTGTTGATGCATTGATAGCAGCCCATCCTTGGTTACCATTCTCAAAGTCATCGCATAAAGGAGCTGTTAAAGTAGGAATACCAACTAAGTTCACACAAACGCTATCATTCGTATGGTCGCAATCACCTGCTAAATCTGTCCACATACAAACTGTAAATGCACCACTTGGAGCAGTAATTGAATTTAAAACGTAATTTAACTGTGCTCCAGGTGTTATTGGTCCAGCAATTTGTGTTGTTACTGGAGTACCATTGTTAAGCGTATATGTGAAATTAAAGTTTGATTGCGGTGCAGTACCGTAATTTTCTAAAGTTAAATTAATACTTACAGGTTGTCCTGCAGGAATACCTGTTCCATTTGTAGGAGAGTTTAAGGCATTGATACCAACATCACCCGCACAAGGAATAGTTACACAAAAATCATCAATCCAGAATCCTAATCGTTGAACACTAATATCAGATGTGAATTTAAAACGGAACTGAATAGTTGGTTGTCCCATTAAACCAGTAACAGCACCTAATTTATAACTTGATTTATTCCAATTAGTTGTATTAGGAATCCCAGTCCAAGCGTCTATAGTACCACCGGAAATAGTTCCGTTATACCAATTCAATCCATTCGGGTCATTTTGTACTCCGATCGTTGTCCAAGTTGGACTAGTAACTGTTGGGTCTGAAGAGAACTGCAACACAACCCCATCATAGTTGTTTTCTAGGTTAGTTACTTGCCAGAAAGTCATATTTGCTAATGAAACTCCTGAGAAATCCCAGATTGGTGTATTTACATAGGCTTCACTATTGTCTAAATAATTCCCTGTAAGAGGAAATCCTAAAACATTACTTCCACCATGAGGTGTTACAATAGAAGTTGTACCTACTTCCCATGGTGTTCCAGCTACAGTATTAAAGCCCCATAATTGTTGTGAACTTGATGGACTTTCAAAATCATCACAGAAAGGAATATTGGCACCGTCACTTACAATGAAACAAGATGTATCTGATGAACCAATATTAAAGCAACCATCATAAGCGTCGATATACCAGCAAATAGTATCACCTACGTTTGCTGGGAATAATTGTCCGTACCAAGTTGTATCAGGGAAAAATAAAAACATACCACCCGTTGAGCTATAAGGACTACTATTTACTGAATACAACAAGTCCGCAAACTGAATTGGAGTAGGGGAGTTGTCATAAATATTAGCATAAATGTCATAAGGACCTGTGTTAAATACATTCCCGCTCCAAGTAGGGAATCCAGGTGTATTAACAACAGTAGGAGGAATTAATTCACAAGGAGAAGCGATAACTTCAATATCATCTAATAACCAACCGTAACGACCATTTAATCCATTGTTGTTCGAGAAATCAACCATAGTGAATCGAACTTGACAAGTAGGAGCATTAGCTGCTAACGCAGAAATATCGAAACTTTCATTCTGCCACCAGTTTGCTGCAGGAGCTGTTGGTGTTCCTGGCGCCCAAATACCGTAAGAAAGTTCGCTAAAGCGATTTCCCTGGTTTAAGAAGTCAGCACCACCCATATACGTGCTATTAGTTGCAGTTACCTGCGTCCAAGTAGCACCGTTATCGATAGAAACTTCAACCTTAGCTGTGTCTGTAAATTCAATTTTACAAATCTGTTTGAAGTTTAAAACAACATAGTTGTTTCCGGCAGTAGAAAATGTGTTACTTGTTAATGTAACCACCTGACCAGTATTACCATATCTCCCTCTGTAGGAGTTAGGTGCGCTGGTAGAGTAGGCTGCATCGATGCTCCAGCCAGGATTACCTGCCGAAGTAAGACCATAAGGACCTGGTCCGTCGAAGTTCTCTGTGAACTGCGCCTTTAACATCGTTACATTGACGAATAACAAAAGCGTAAGTATCAGTCGTTTCATAAGTAAGTATTGGTTTTTTCAGTTGATTATTTAATTCTCTGATATTGTGAATTTTCAAAAATAGAAAAATAATAATATAATACAGCAATAATGCTTAGATTTTTAGCACTAATTTTCAACAATATTGTTTGTTTTTTGTGTCAATATCTTTTGTTATAAAAAAACCGGGATGTACCCGGTTTTTAAAAAAAGAATATATCATTTATTCTATCCATGATTTATAATAGTCATCTGACATAATTTTACATCCTTCTTCCGTGAGCCACAATGGCTTAAAGGTATCAACCATCACGGCTAATTCCAGTGTTTCTTTTTTGCCAATACTCTTCTCCACTGTACCTGGGTGTGGACCATGTGGAATGCCAGCCGGATGTAATGTGATCTGACCTTGTGTAACCGATTTTCGGCTCATAAAATCGCCGTCTACATAGTATAGCACTTCGTCAGAGTCAACATTACTATGGTTGTAGGGGGCAGGAATTGATAATGGATGGTAATCGTACATTCGAGGTACGAAGGAACAAATTACAAAATTGTGTGCCTCAAAAGTTTGATGAATTGGAGGAGGGAGGTGTAGTCTGCCCGTGATGGGTTCAAAGTCTTGAATATTAAAGGCGTATGGATATAAATTACCATCCCAACCAATCGCATCGAAAGGATGTGTGGCGTAAATGTATGGATATACGATCCCCTGTTTTTTTATCATTACTTTAAAATCACCGGATTCATTGTGTGTTTTCATGTTCTCAGGGCGACGAATGTCCCTTTCACACATCGGAGCGTGTTCTTCAAATTGTCCGTATGCATTCATATAGCGCTTCGGAAATTCAACAACTGTAAATGAATCTACTATAAATAATCGGTTGTTTTCGTCGTTAAAATGCAACTGAAAAATTGTCCCTCTTGGAATAACCAGGTAATCGCCATATCCGAATTCAATATCGCCATAAATTGTTTTTAAAACACCCGAACCCTTGTGAACAAAAATCACTTCATCTGCATCCGCATTTTTTAAATAATAATCAGTGATGGATTTTCGAGGTGCTGCCAATGAAATTTGCAAATCATTATTAACTAAAACCGCTTTTTTACTATCAATATAATCATCTTCAGGAGCAATATTAAATCCTAAGAAACTCTGATGCTTTAAAAATCGTTGAGCAACAACTTTGGGTTCTCTTGAAAAAGGCTCTCCCAATGATTTAACCATCGTAGGTGGATGGCAATGATAAATCAATGAATATACATTCGAAAAACCATGAGTAGAAACTAATTCTTCTGCGTACAATTTCCCTTCTTCATTTCTAAATTGCGTGTGTCGCTTGTGTGGAATTTGACCTTGTTTATGATATTGAGGCATACTTTGTTTTTAAGTTTTGCGAATATCGGAAATATATTCACTTTTTAACCTGACAAATTTAACCATTGGTTACTTTTGTCTCAAATTTTAAAATATGAAACTTGTAAGTATAAATACATCAAAAGGTCCTGCCGTAGGTTTCTATACTAATGGAAAAATTTTCCCTTATGCTGAAATTGCGCAATTAATTGGTCAAGCAGCTCCTTTTACAATGAAAGAATTGTTGGATGGAGAAGATGCAAGCATGGATGCAGCACGCGAAATGGAATTGAAAATTCAGGATGGTAAAATTGATTTTGAAGGGTTAGATTGGAATGCTGTTCAGCTTTTGGCTCCTGTTCCTCAACCAACCTCTTGTCGCGATGGGTACGCCTTTCGTCAACATGTGGCCGCTGCTCGTCGTAATCGAGGAGTAGAAATGATTCCTGAATTTGATGAGTATCCAATTTTTTATTTTACAAACCATAATGCGATTCAAGGTCCTGGCGATATTATTTGTATGCCGGATCATTTTCGTCAACTTGATTTTGAATTAGAAGCAGCAGTGGTGATTGGTAAAAAAGGAAGAAATGTAAAAGCAAAGGATGCGGATAAGTACATCGCTGGATATATGATTATGAATGATATGTCTGCTCGATTACTGCAAATGGAAGAAATGAAGTTGAATCTTGGCCCTGCAAAGGGAAAAGACTTCTCTACTGTAATAGGCCCTTATCTAGTTACACCTGATGAGTTAGAATCATATAAAATTGCTGCAAAAAAAGACCACGAGGGGAATAGCTATAATTTAACAATGAAATGTTGGGTGAATGGTATACAAGTGAGCGAGGGTAATGTAGGTGATATGGATTGGACGTTTGCTGAAATTATTGAACGTTGTGCTTATGGTGCGGATATTTTACCCGGAGATGTGATTGGGTCAGGAACAGTTGGGACAGGCTGTTTTTTGGAATTGAATGGAACAGGTAAGTTAAATAACCCAGATTATCCGGTTCAATGGTTACAAGAAGGTGATGTGGTGGAAATGTCGATTGATGGCCTTGGATGTTTACAGAATACGATAAAAAAGGAAGGGTCTGATTTTTCGATTCTGAATTTAAAAAAGAAGCAGCATTAAAGACAAAAAGTCCAGAAATTATCTGGACTTTTTGTTTTTGTTGGGTTCCGATAAAAATATCGGAGGGGAGGCAAGCTCCCCTTCAGATATCAACCTAAAAACCTAACCATTTCTTTTTGTTCACTTTTAAGTAGTCAGCCCGAAGTAACCTTACGGGGCTACTTCAAAACTGACAATCAACCTGAAAAGCTAACCATTCTTTCGGTTATTTGTTTTGAATGTGCTTTGAGAATTATCTTACGGGATTACTCTCCAAGCATTTGTCTTAATAATCCAAAACTCTATAACCATACCTTACGGGGCAAATTGTTTTTATTATTGTTGATTTAAAGTTTAAATAACCTTACGGGGCTCCTTAAACTTTAAAACCAAACTATATCCTTTTTTTCAGAACGCGTGATTTAATTTCTTAATTCTGGTTAATTCAACGTGGGTTTTTTGGGTTGGTTACATTTTTTTTAAAATATTTTTATTTTAATTTAAGTTTCCCTAAAAATGTAATCAACCAACTCTATTTTGTAATTTTGCAACCACGAAAAATGAACCATGGGAAGCTTTAAGTTAAATACGATAGAGGAAGCCTTGCAAGATCTGCGAGAAGGGAAAATTATTATAGTTGTTGATGACGAAGATCGAGAGAATGAAGGCGACTTTTTAATTGCGTCACAAAGTGTTACCCCAGAGGTAATAAATTTTATGGCAACCCATGGAAAAGGACTTATCTGTGTTTCTATTTCAGAAAATCGCTGTGAAGAACTGCAGTTGCCAATGATGGTAAATACCAATACGGCCTCGCACGAAACAGCATTTACAGTTTCGGTAGATTTATTAGGCAATGGTTGCACAACTGGTATCTCTGCCTCTGACCGATCAAAAACGATTCAAGCATTAATAGATAATGCCACTAAGCCAAGCGATTTAGGTCGCCCTGGACATATATTTCCACTGAAAGCAAAGACTGGAGGTGTGTTACGTAGGGCTGGTCATACAGAAGCATCTATGGACCTTGCTTCAATGGCGGGGTTTTATCCTTCTGGAACAATTGTAGAAATTATGAATGAAGATGGTTCTATGGCTCGTCTTCCTGAACTAATGGAGATTGCAGATCGATTTAAAATGAAAATTATTTCTATTGAAGCTTTAATCAAATATCGATTAGAACATGAAACTTTAATACATCGAGATATTGAAGTCGACATGCCAACCGAATACGGTGATTTCAAACTGATTGCTTATACTCAATCAAATAACGGACAAGAGCATTTAGCATTGGTTAAAGGAGATTGGAATAAAGATGAAGCAGTCTTAGTGCGCGTGCATTCTTCTTGTTTGACGGGTGATATCTTTGGTTCATGCAGATGTGATTGCGGACCTCAACTTCATGAAGCTATGAAAAAAATAGAAGCTGAAGGTAAAGGTGTGATTGTTTATATGAATCAAGAAGGAAGAGGTATTGGCCTTTTGAATAAATTAAAAGCCTATAAACTTCAAGAAGAAGGATTAGATACGGTGGAGGCGAATTTAAAGCTGGGTTTTAAAATGGATGAACGTGATTATGGAGTAGGTGCTCAAATTATTCGCGATTTAGGAATTACTAAAATGAAATTAATGTCGAATAATCCCACTAAGCGTGCTGGACTTATTGGTTATGGATTAGAAATCATTGAACGTGTACCGATTGAAATCCCATCTAACATTCATAACGATTTTTATTTAAAGACGAAACGTGATAAAATGGGACATCTATTAAAATTTAAAGACTAAGAAAAATGGCACTTATAAAATCAATTTCAGGAATTAGGGGAACAATTGGTGGGAATCCAGGAGATGGATTAACTCCGATGGACGTGGTGAAATTCACTGCTGCTTATGCTGTGTGGTTAAAAAAACAAGCTAATCATTCATCATGTAAAGTAGTTGTAGGTCGTGATGCGCGTATTTCTGGAGAGATGGTTTCTGGATTAGTTGTTTCAACATTACTCTCCATGGGAGTAAATGTGATTAATACAGGTTTGTCCACGACTCCTACCGTTGAAATGGATGTTCCTTTTCATCAAGCGGATGGCGGTATCATACTAACGGCTAGCCATAACCCAAAACAATGGAATGCGCTTAAATTGCTTAATAATAAAGGAGAGTTCATTTCAGCTGCTGATGGAGAAGAATTGTTAAGGATTGCTGAAAGTAATGAAATTGTTTTTTCTGACATAAATTCTATAGGGCAGTTAACAGAAGATAAAGATTCTATCCAAAGACATATTCAAAAAATTCTAGAGTTGCCTTATGTTGATATTGCAGCAATCAAGTCGAAAAATTTTAAGGTAGCTTTTGATTGTGTGAATTCGACTGGAGGAATTGCAGTTCCGGCTTTATTAAAAGCATTAGGAGTGGAAAACACTTTGGCGCTTTATTGTGAGCCCAATGGACAATTTCCACATAATCCTGAACCATTACCTGAAAACCTTACTGAGATAGCGAAAGAAATTAAAAAGAAAGGAGCCCATGTTGGGTTAGTTGTAGATCCAGATGTTGATCGTTTAGCAATTGTTTGTGAAGATGGTGAAATGTTCGGTGAGGAATATACGCTAGTAGCAATTGCTGATTTTATCCTTCAGCATAAAAAAGGAAATACTGTTTCTAATTTGTCTTCCACTCGCGCATTGCGAGATGTTACCGAAAAGCATGGTTGTAGTTATTCTGCTGCTGCTGTTGGAGAAGTAAATGTGGTAACAAAGATGAAGGAAACAAATGCAGTTATTGGTGGCGAAGGAAATGGTGGTGTTATTCTTCCTGAATTACACTATGGTCGTGATGCTTTGGCGGGCATTGCTATTTTCTTAACTCAATTAGCTAAGTTTGGCAAGAGCTGTTCTATGCTTAGAGCTACTTATCCAGATTATTATATTTCAAAAAATAAAATTGAGTTAACACCAGAAATTAATGTTGACGAAGTTTTGGAGGGAGTAAAAAAGAAATACGCTACACAACCTATCAATACTATCGACGGAGTTAAAATAGAATTTAATAAAGAATGGGTTCATCTACGTAAGTCTAACACGGAACCAATTATTCGTATTTATTCTGAGAGTGAATCTCTAACTACCGCAAATACTTTAGCAGAAAAAATAATATCCGATATTAAAGATATCATTCATTCAAATTTATAATTGTCTATTATGAAAGTTTACCTAGATAATGCTGCCACAACAGCCATTCACCCTGATGTTGTTGAAGCAATGATTCCTGTTTTAAAAAATCAATTTGGAAATCCTTCATCGATACATGCATTTGGGAGAGAAGTGCGATCGTTGATTGAAACTTCTCGTAAGAAGGTTGCTACGTTGCTTAAAGCATCCCCGGCTGAAATATTTTTTACTTCTGGTGGAACCGAAGCCGATAATATGGCGATTCGCTGTGGCATTCATGATTTAGGAATTAAGCATGCAATAACGAGTGCACTGGAGCATCATGCGGTTTTACATACGCTCGAAGAGTTAGCTCATAAAGGCGAAATCAAATTAAGCATTGTAAATGTGGACGAACAAGGTCATATTGATTTGAATCACTTGGAAGAATTGTTGAAGAATAATTCTCGCAGCTTTGTATCGTTGATGCACGCAAATAATGAAATAGGTACTTTATTACCGATTCAGCAAGTTGGAGAAATGTGTAGAAAATACGATGCGGTTTTTCATTCGGATACCGTTCAAACTATGGGGCATTTTTCTCATGATTTATCTGCATTGCCAGTTGATTTTATTACCTGTGCTGCACACAAATTTCATGGTCCAAAAGGAGTCGGGTTTTTGTATATTAATAATCGTGTAAAAATCAA
>JBJTMY010000036.1:0-2961 GCA_046073825.1 Bacteroidota bacterium | reverse complement strand
CTATTTTTTTTCACTTTCATCATTAATCTCTTCCACCTTCTCCTCACTCACCGGCATGACTACCGTACTCGATTTTGGTTGAGAAAGCGGATCGCTCTCTAAGGTGTATTTAACAATATCGTTGGTGTCGGGGAGGTCTTTCGAAACTTCTCCTTTAATTTTATTGATTTCTTTTTCTGCTTCGCGTAAACCACCTTTTAACTCATCTTGTACGCCGTTCATCGCGTCTTTTACTTCGCGGATACCCTTGCCTAAACCACGTGCTATATCTGGAATTTTTTCAGAACCGAAAAACATCAGCACAAATAATAAGATGACCATTACTTCGCCACCGCCTAAGCTCTCGAGAAATAAATTAATTGTAAGATTCATGTTGCAAAGATAGATGTATGCGAATTGTTTTTCTGAATTATTTACTGATTTCTGTTATCGGATTTCCTTTACATGCATTAGGAATGTTCGTATGCAATATGAAGGAGAGTGTAGGTGCAATATCCGTGATGTTGATGTTTCTCGTGGTAGAGCCTTGGCATATTCCTGCGCCCATCCATAGCAAAGGCACATGCGTATCGTAAGAGTAAGGCGACCCATGTGTAGTGCCTTGTTTTCCATTACCACCGTATAGGTTTTCTATCCAACCTGGCGCATAAACAACAATCACATCGCCCGAACGCTCCGGATGATAACCATTTTTAATACGCACCATTAACGGATCAACAGATACGTTGAACTTTAATGTTTCTCCTGCAATACATGTGTATATTCCTTCTACAACATTCGATAAATACAAAGCAATTTTTGACTGTACTTCTTCTAAATTTAATTTGTCATCGGCAATGGCCTTACGATTTAAATATACCTGATTGTTATCGTAGCAACTGAAATATTTTGCAGAACCATATTGCTGTTTCAAAAAGTCAATTACTGTATCGTTTATCACGCGTGCATTTATAAATCCTGCGTTTAGTTTTTTATCTATCAACGACTGAGGATTAGGTATCGCTGCATGATCAGCTGTTAAAAATACGAGGTAATTGTCTTTGCCAAGCTTGGTATCTAAGAAGGTAAAAAAGTCGCCAAGGTCTTTGTCTAATCGAATATAGGTGTCTTCTAATTCTATCGCATTGGTCCCAAATTGATGTCCTACATAATCAGTTGCTGAAAAGCTTACACATAAGAAATCAGTTATTTCATCTTCGCCCATGTGCTCAGCCGTTATAGCTTCTACTGCTAAGTCTTTGGTCATGGTGTTACCAAAAGGTGTACGGCGGACTAAATCCCAGGATGTTCCCTTTAGTGCTGGTAAATCATGCGGAAATACAGGCTTCGTTTCTCCTTTGTAAGTCATTTCATAAGGAGAATCATCGTTGTCGCTTTCCGTATATTGCTCTATTGGAAGCAGGGTTGTCCATGGCTTCGATAAATATTGATCAGGATATTTTTTGTTGTTGAAATTTTTTACCCACTCAGGCAATTCTGTCATGTACCAGCTGCTTGAAATCCAGTTGCCCGTATAACCATCAAACCAGTAAGCTGCATCGGCTGCACGTCCAGCAGGTAAAATTGCTCCTCTGTCTTTTAAAGAGATACCAATCACTTTCGATTTCCCTTGTGTGCTTAATTGTAATTCGTCGGTAATGGTAGTCGTTAGTAAATTGTTTGGCGACATCCGTCCGGAGCCATTTTCAGCACCAACGCTTTTTGCATTCTTGTCAGATACACAATAAATAGTATCATTCGATTTGCGTACATACCAGTCGTTAGATACGATTCCATGCAACATAGGAGTAGTTCCTGTATAAATACTTGCATGGCCCGGACCCGTAAACGTCGGAGCGTAGTTGTAGTTAGTATTACTACATTCAAATCCTTGTTGCTTCAAACGTAGAAATCCTTTTTGAGAATATTTTGCTTGGTATTTTTCGAGGTAATCGTAACGCATTTGATCAACCACAATACCAACTACTAATTTTGGTTGCTTAGTTTTTTGACCGTTAGCTGCTTGAAAAATTGAAATGAATATCAAGCAAGTAGTAAAGAACTTTTTGATCATTTTATAAAGGTTGTTTTTTCAATAACAATTTTTATGATGAGCGCGCTAATTAAATATCCCATCATCCATCCCATCAAAACATCCGAAGGAAAATGGTAGCCTAAGTAAACACGACTATAACTGATAGAAAGAAAATAAATAAATAAAAGTGGTTTTAAAAACGGATTTTTCTTGGTTAAAAATATCCAGGAAAAAACAAATAAGGCAACAGCGTTAGAAGCATGCGAACTATAAAAACCATATTGCCCACCGAGGTAAGTACTCACTAAATGTAAATTCGGATAAATAGCATCATTATGAGTTGGACGTAAACGCATCCAATGATCTTTGAAAAAAACAGAGACTTGATCACTGAGTAAAATAATAAGTGCTATTAAAAAAAGTAAACGAAATGTTTGAGGTCCGTAGGTTTTAAAAATTAAATAAATAAGCAGCAGATAAAATGGAATCCAGAAAAAGCGATCGCTCACAGCAGTAAAAATGGTATCAAGAATTTCATTGTGATGACCGTTAATGGTCAATAATAAATTTTTGTCCAGGGCGAATATTTTTTCTCTCATCACTTCTTAGCGATCTAAGAAAGAGCGTTCATTCATCAAGTTCCACAACACGTCTTTCAATTCAACAATGCCTTTATTGGTAACTGCCGAGATAAACAATACAGGAACTTTCATTCCATCGTTCATTTTATCTTCGGGAATTTCGTTCATCAACTGCTCTTGCAATTCATCATCAATCATGTCGCACTTGGTAATGGCAATTACTCTGCGTTTATCTAATAATTCAGGATTGTGTTGTTGCAATTCATTCATCAGAATTTTATATTCTTCACGTATATCTTTTGTGTCAACAGGAATCATGAATAGTAAAACAGAGTTACGCTCAATATGACGTAAGAAACGCGTTCC